>JALSHG010000085.1 GCA_026982355.1 Thermodesulfovibrio sp. | reverse complement strand
ATATCAAGCATTAAATGCAGCGTTACATGGGTACATATAAAATTGCATATTTTTCAGTTTTATGAGTGATTTTAAAAGGTTAGTGGAAAATTCAGGTCAAAATTAGGGGGAACTTCGGCTTAAGGTTAACTCTCCCGGCGTTCAAGCAGGGTTGAGGTTTATTGCTTATTGCCGGGCAGACTCCCGTTTTACGGAAAATTATACAGGAAAATATCTTTTCTGGATATTATAATTTTGTGTTGATTTTATAACGGCAAGGCGTGGACGCTTTTATTAAGATTATCGGAGAATCAGGTGCCGGAAAAGCTTTCATGCGGTTTTTCCCCGAGTATTACGGTACCGTTCCTCCGCGGCAGGAGTATGGGCCTGCCGGACCGGCCTTCCAGGATATTGAGCATAAGCAGCAGGTAGTCCCTTACATGCCTCGTGATCAGGTAGTTGTGCCGCACGTGCTCACGTCCTTTTTCACCCATCTGCCCGGCGGCACGGGGATGACTCAGCAGGTAACGCAGGCGGAAGGCCGCGCCGTCCGGTGAATGAACGAGAAACCCCGTCACGCCGTGCACGATCTGCGAGGTGATTCCGCCCACTGCCCCTCCGATTACCGGTTTCCCCTTCCACATTGCCTCCGTAACAGTGAGGCCGAACCCCTCCCGTACGGATTTCTGGAGAATTACGGTTGCAGCACGCTGCAGGGCGTTGACTTCAAGGTCCGAGGGACTGGAAAGGACAAAGATGTCGGGGTCTCCCGCCACAGCCTGCTCGACCTCTGACCGTACCCGCGGCCCTTCAGGATCGTCCGTGGCACTTCCGCCGGCGAGCACAAGCTGGCAGTCGAAATTCTGGCGCACCTGCTTGTATGCCTTTATTACTCCGAGGGGGTCCTTGAACCGGTCGAACCGTGAAATCTGAACGAGTATGGGGCGGCCGCGGTCAATGCCGAAGCGGTCGGTCACAGCGGTTATTTCATCTTCATCGAGATGCCGGTTCTTGTCCGCGAGGGGGTCGATCGAGGGCGCTATCAAAACCTGCGGCACCGGGAGGCCGGTCTGTGCAAACTGCGGCACATGGAAAACAACCATGGCATATCTGCTCACCGCCTGCCGGAGAAAACGCCAGACATGGGCGTTCGGATGTGACAGGTCAATATGGCACCGCCATACAAGGCTTTTCGGGTTTACAGGACAATAGTCAATAAGGTACGCCGGCTGCGGATCGTGTATGACGACCACATCGGCATTCATGTCCATGCGCTTGGCATTCTCATGCAGGTTCTGCAGATACGCCTGCAGCTCTGAATGGGATATCTCGATATCGGCTCCCTGCAGGGCATTATGCATGGACTTGGTGACCTCGAAGAAACCGGGACTGCCGGTGATGACCTCCCACCGTGTGCGTACCCCGAGAGACTCTGTCCAGGGCACGAGACTGGCGAGTATTTCGGCCACACCGCCTCCTGTGCGGGTTGAATTCACGTGCAGCAGGGAACGGTTCCGCAATATTCGCGACAGGGCGTGGAGTTCATCCAGTGCGGCGTCAGGGACGATCCCGCGGTATTTTTCCATCATGGTTTCAATCTCCTTTTTCTTCCCGGATTGCCTTGCGGATAAACTCCACAAGACACGCCCGGGTGTCTTCAAGGCTGTTCAGATACGGGTCGAATGCGTCAAGCTGCCGCGCCAGTGATTCATAACCCCACTGTCTGAACCAGATGGAAAAATCGTTGATCACGGGGCCGGTGGTTACCCTCGGTGCGAAAAACAGGTGATAGCCGATCGAGTCGCTGTCGATCCCGGAGAGCATCTCAACGAATTCCCGCGGTGTATGCGCCAGCCTGCCGCTTGCAAATGCCGCCAGGCGCGGCTGGCAGAAGACAAATCCATATTCCGGGGGAGTGTGGCGTTCGGTACCATCCTTCATGAGGCGCTCTGCCAGAATGACGCTGATCTCCCGTCTTACAGCGCCGAGGTCTATGCTGCGGATTAGGTTCAGATTTGCCAGGCGTTCGGCAACCGTATATTCCCCCAGGATGTCATTGGTCCATGCGGCGAAATCATTGGGGTAATCCGGCAGCCTTGCAGGATTCTGAAAGAAACGCTGGTGCAGATGAAAGAAAAGCGACCATTCAGAGGCGAGGGTCACGCCTGTCAGCAGCTGGCTCAGGCATGTTGCTCGCAGCGGCGTGACTTCCACGAGGTAAGCCGCCTTCCAGAATTCAAAGGGGTCAGGTGAATTCTTCCGTGATCGTGCCATGTTCTTCCCCTTCCCGAATTCAAATACACCGCGTCATCCCGGGTAAGATGATTATACCATGCAATGGGAAGAGGTTCCATGCTTGCCATCCAGTTGCAAGAAGACAGCCGACCTTAATGTTGCATAAGCAGGCGGGACGGCGTAAAACCTCCGGACTCTCCCGCCGGCGGGCGGTGTTTTTATGCCGCTGTAAGGTTTATTTCAGCCCCAGCACATCCTGCATGTCATAGAGACCGGGTGTCTGCTTGTGGACCCACTGGGCGGCCTTTAACGCACCCCTGGCGAAGGTGTCCCTGCTGGATGCCTTGTGGGTGATCTCGATTCTCTCGCCGAGCCCGCCGAACAGCACGGTATGCTCTCCGACTATATCTCCCGCGCGGATCGTCTGTATGCCGATTTCTTTCGGCGACCGTTCGCCGATGAGACCGTGCCTTGCGTATACGGCCGTCTCCTCGAGGTTCCTGTTGAGCGCATGTGCCAGGACCTGGGCCATTTTCATTGCGGTGCCGGAAGGTGCGTCTTTTTTCAGCCGGTGGTGGGCTTCTATTATCTCGACATCATAGTCATCCCCTGTGATCCTGGCGATGTCCCCCAGAACCTTCAGCAGGAGATTCACCCCCACGCTCATGTTGGGGGCGAAGACGCAGGGGGTGTTTTGCGCATATAATTTTATGTACTCGGTCTCTTCCTTGCTGAAACCGGTCGTCCCTATGACCACGGGCATGGGTTTGCCGGAAATGGATTTCAGGTATTCTATGGTTGCCGACGGAGATGAAAAATCAATAACCACATCGGCGTTGCCCGCGATCTCGTTGATGTTGTCGGTGATTTTCACGCCGGTGACGCCCGTTCCGGTAATCTCGCCGATATCCCTCCCGATATACTCGTGGTTGCTGCGCTCCAGCACCCCTGCAAGCTTCATGTCATCGCGCTCCCTCAAAAGCGCTATAATACGGCTCCCCATCCTTCCGGAAGCGCCTGATACTATTATGTTAAGCATTTTCCGTCTCCTTGTCCGAAGGCTGTGCCGCTGATTCGTCCTCAGGCATGCCCTTGATTCTGTATTCTCCGGAGGCCCACGCCCCGAGGTCAATTAGTTTACACCTTTCAGAGCAGAAAGGTCTATAAGGATTGTCCCGCCACTGTGTCTTCCCCCTGCATACAGGGCACTTGATCTTCATATCTCTATGGTTCCTTCAAACACCCTGACCGCCGGGCCTGTCATATACACATGATTGTCTTTCGGGGACCAGTGTATTCCCAGCTTGCCGCCGGCAAGGTGCACTGTAACCCTTCTGCGGGTCAGGCCGAGCAGCGCCGCCGCCACACCGGCGGCCGACGCCCCGGTGCCGCAGGCCATGGTCTCCCCGACACCGCGCTCCCATACCCTCATCTTTATATTGTTCTGATCCATGATCTCGATGAATTCGACGTTTGTCCTGTTCGGAAACAGCGCGTTGTTCTCAATCACGGGGCCGTACTGCTGCAACGGAAATGATTCAACGTTTTTATCCACAATCACTGCATGGGGATTCCCCATGGAGACACACGTGATCCTGAACGTCCTGTCCCTGATTTTTACCGGGTGGTTAAGGACGCTGCCGTTTATTTTAACCGGGATGCTCTTTCCGTCCAGCACGGGCTCCCCCATATCCACCCTGATAAGCCTGCCTCTCCTGAATATGCGTATGATGCCGGCGTGTGTCTCTATCGAGAGGCCGTCCGTTTTTTCAGCAGGCGTCAGCACGCTGTCCCAGATATATTTCCCAAGGCATCTTATGCCGTTTCCGCACATTTCGACTTCCGAGCCGTCGGCATTGAATATCCGCATCCTGAAACCTGCTTTCGCCGAACAGCACAGGATCAGCAACTGGTCGGCGCCTATTCCGAACCTGCGGTCGCAGAGTTTTCTTGAGAGGCCGGAGATTCTTTTCAACGACGCGGACCTGTCGTCCAGAATGATGAAGTCATTGCCGAGGGCCTGCATTTTCGTGAATTGCAGTCTCACTTTAAAAAATCCGGTATTTCCGTTCCTCTTGTCAGGTCCCTGTACCGTTCTCTCTTGCGTATGACATAAAACTCACCGCCCCTTGCCAGCACCTCCGCTGGCCTGAGCCTTGAGTTGTAATTGGAGCTCATGGAAAACCCGTATCCGCCTGCGCTCATTACGGCAAGCAGGTCTCCGTGCGCGGGGCGGTTCAACCTTCTCTCGCGGGCGAAGAAGTCCCCGGATTCACATATGGGGCCCACGACGTCCGCCTGTATCCAGGCCCTCCGGTTCTTTTTCACCGGCAGTATGTGATGGTAGGCCTCATACAGGCTCGGCCTTATAAGGTCGTTCATGCCTGCATCAACGATCACGAAATCTTTTTCACCTGCTTTTTTCAGATACAGAACCTTTGTAACCAGTATCCCCGCATTTCCGGCTATCGACCTCCCGGGCTCGACAATCAGCGTGAAACCGTCCTCTTTCCCGATCAACGGGATGATCCCGGCTGCAAGGTCCCGCGGATGTGGCGTGACATTGTTGTCGTACGAGATTCCGAGGCCGCCGCCGATATCAAGGTGCTTTATGCCTATGCCCTGTGACCGCAGTTCGTTTGCAAGCGCGAGTATCCTCTTTACCGCCTCAACAAAAGGTGATATCTCGGTTATCTGTGAACCTATATGGCAGTGGATGCCGAGAATCTCGATGTTCGGCAGCCGTGCGGCAAGCCTGTAACTCTCAACGGCATCTTCCATGGGGATGCCGAACTTGTGTTTCCTTAATCCGGTTGATATGTACGGATGCGTGACCGCGTCTATGTCGGGATTGACCCTGAGCGCCACGGGCGCCCTGACTCCCATGTCGCCGGCTATCCGGTTGATATGCACAAGTTCGTCGGATGACTCGATATTGAACATGAGGATACGTGACTTCAGGGAGTACCTGATCTCCTCGGCGGTCTTGCCGACACCGGCATAGACTATCTTTCCGGCGGGGATGCCGGCCTTTAATGCAAGATAGAGCTCGCCGCCCGAGACCACGTCCGCGCCGCAGCCCTTTTTTGCAAGCGCCCTGAGTATGGCCGGATTTGAATTGGCCTTCAGCGCAAAACAGATTATGTGGGGGAATCCCTCAAATGCGTTTTCAAATGCATCATAATGCCTGCTCAGGGTTTTATGGCTGTAGATATACAGCGGGGTTCCCACTTCTTCCGCAATCCGCCTGACAGGGACGTCTTCGGCATACAGTTCCGAACGTCTGTATTTGAAATCGTGCATGGTCTTTAATAATACCCCCTCGAATCCACCCTTGGCACGGTGAAGAGTTCCGGTTGAGTTTTATTATATATAAATGCGCGGACAATTTCCCGCGCAACGAAAATCGTCCCTGGCAATTCCGGCCTTCTTTTAAGGTATAATGAAACTACTTATGGGACTTGCCGACAGGGTACGGAATACGATTATTCAATACGCCATGATCTCACGCGGAGACCGCGTGCTGACCGGCCTGTCAGGCGGTCCCGACTCAGTCTGCCTTGCGGTTATTTTAGATGAACTTAAGGATGATTTCAATATTTCCCTCGGCGCCGTGTATATTGACCACGGCTTAAGACCCGGCGAGACGGAAAGAGAGGCGGATTTCTGCAGGAAATTCTGCGAAGACCGCGGGATCGAGTTCTTCCTGAGGCATGCGGATGCCGGCAAATTCGCCGCTGAAGAACGGCTGAATATGCAGGAGGCTGCAAGGGAGCTGAGATACAGGATATATGAAGAACTTGCCGCAAAACTGAATTTCACAAGGATTGCCCTCGGCCACAACGCCGATGACCAGGCCGAGACCGTCCTCATGAGACTGTTCAGGGGCTCCGGCAGAAAAGGTCTCGCGGGTATGCCGCCTGTAAGGGGCAGGATAATCAGGCCCCTCATTGATGTTGAAAGAAGAGAGATAGAGACCTTCCTCTCTTCAGCCGGACCGGTCACTTATGCCGTTGATTCCTCAAATCTCAGGGATGACTATTTCAGGAACTGGATAAGGCATAATGTCCTGGACAGGATTAAGTGCAGGGCCCCGGCGGCGGTCCGCGACATATGCAGGACAGCGAAGATCCTGCAGGAGGAGGACGAGTATTTCGAGGTTATAGTCACAAAGACCCTGATGAGACTCATCAGCAGGAAAAGCGATGACTCAATAGAGCTGTTCCTTTATCCACTTGCAACCCTGGAGAAACCGGTATTGAGGCGTGTTATAAGAAGGGCCGTCAACGAAACAAAAGGGCTGAGGGGGATAGCCTTTGTGCATATCGAGGACATAATAAGGCTCGTAAAAGAAGGCCGGGCGGGCGACAGGCTGCACCTTCCCGGGGACATCAGGGCGATAAAGGAATACTCCCTGGTAAAAATCACCACCAGGAAGCCCGTCAGGCTCGGCGAATATGATCTGCAGCCCCCATGCGAGATTGCCTTGAAGGAGGCCGGGATCACCATAAAGGCGTCTTTTGAAGAAAAAGGGGCCGGGGCCGGTGACGGGAGGCGCTCGGTGCTGTTGGATGCGGGCTCCATGAAATTTCCGCTCAGGGTGAAGGCGCGGGCGGCGGGAGATTTCTTCTGCCCCGCCGGTTTCGGCAGGAGAAAGAAACTGCAGGATTTCTTTGTGGATGAGAAAATCCCGAGAGACCTGAGGGATATTATCCCAGTTGTATTGTCGGGAAATGATATTATATGGGTTGCCGGGTACAGGGCTGATGAAAGATTCAGGGTGAGCGCCGGCACGGAGAAGTTTTTACGGCTTGAGATAACAGGCAGCAATATTCAACCGGACAACAGGCATCAACCTTACCCTTAATGTTGCATAAGCCGTCAGGGGAGTCCGCCGGAAAACCTCCGGACTCCTCTGCTCCGCCGCCGGTGTTTTTATGCAACTGTAAGGTTAAGTTTTTCTGATGAAAGTTTGATTGAGGAATATGAAATAATGGAAACTGTTAAAATCAATAAAAGGGAGACCATGAAATGTTTAATCGTATAACTTTTAATCCAAATGTTATGGCAGGAAAAGCATGTATTAGAGGAATGAGAATTCCTGTTTCTGTAATCGTCAACCAGATTGCTCATGGAGCCACTTTTGAGGAGATATTACAGGATTACCCGGACCTTGAAAGAGAGGACATAGAGCAGGCGATTGAATATGCGGCATGGTTAACAAAGGAAGAAGTGGTTCAAGGTTGACAAGCTATGAAATTTCTTGCTGATATGGGAGTTGCATGGCGTGTTGTGGAATGGTTGCGGCAGCACAACCATGACGCTGTCCATTTGAGGGAATTGAATCTTCACAGAATGCCTGATAACGGGATTTTTACTAAAGCTGAACATGAGAAAAGGATCATTCTTACATTTGACCTCGATTTTGGAGAGATAGCAGCGGCTTCCGGCAAGAAAATACCGAGTGTCATAACCTTTCGACTCCGCAACACACGGACTCCACATGTGATTAAAAGACTTGGAAAAGTCTTGAATGACTCGTCTGAAGCCTTAAAAAAAGGCGCAATTATTTCGGTGGAAGAAAGTCGGCACCGAATACGCCTTCTTCCTATCCCTTTAGAATAGATAATAGGGGTTTAAAATGTCCAAACCGTCAAAAAAGGTCAGGTTAAGTTGATATAATGGAAATATAATGGAAGCATAAAAATGGACGATAAATCGAGCCTCTTGCAAAAGTCTGAAAACATAGCAAGATGTCATTTTGAACTTGTTTCAGAATCTGATAAAAACAATAAGTTAACCTTAATGTTGCATAAGCCGGAAGGAGAGTACGCCGTAAAACCTTTATAAAGCGATGGGATATCGGAAATACGTCTCTGTCGCAGGACTTAACGGAGAGTGAAGTCCAAAAAGACGTCGATATGCCGTGCGGAATATGTCCTGAAGGTATCGCGGATAAAGCTTTTCCGCCGGACTCTCCCCCCGCGGGCGACGTTTTTATGCAACTGTAAGGTTTAGTTTACATCTTTCAGGAAATGCTTGACTTTTATGTGCCTAAAGGTAGGCTTTGTTATGTGCTTTTTACTATAGCTTATTAACTCGCAGACGCGCAAACATGAACCTCTTCGTCCAGTCGATCCCTTAACCTATCTTTCTCTATTTCAAGGTCATATCGTGCTTGAAGATTTATCCAAAACCGCTCTGAAAGTCCAAAATAACGTGACAGCCTCAAAGCAGTATCAGGAGTAATAGAGCGCTTCCCTTGTACTATCTCATTAATACGTCGTGCTGGTACACTAATATCTTTTGCCAATTTGTATTGACTAATACCCATAGGTTTTAGAAATTCTTCCAGGAGAATTTCTCCAGGGTGAATAGGAGCTAATTTTTGCTTGGCCATAAAAACACCTCCTAATGATAGTCAACAATTTCTACGTTGTAAGCATCTCCTTCACGCCATTCAAAGCAGATGCGCCACCGAATGTTAATACGGATGCTATATTGACCTTTTCTGTCACCTGATAGTTTTTCAAGATGATTAGATGGTGGTATACGCAAATCTTGTAATACCTCGGCAGCATCTAAAATTTCAAGTTTCCGCCGAGCAATTTGATGTATGCTCTGTGGTATTTTCCGGGAAAATTGGCGTTTAAAGAGCTTCTCTGTTTCTTTACTCGCAAAACTCTTAATCACTAATAAAAATGATAACGCATAACGTTAATAATGTCAAACGTTATTGTTTTTTATCTTACACATAACGTCCTCATCAGTGATGCAGACCATGAATAACATTAACAAGCCTGAAAACTGTTTTGAAAACTGGAAACATTCAAAAACCGGATCGATACTGCTGGTCTGCATTCACTCAGGGGAGTCCGGCGTAAAACCTTTATAAAGCGATGGGATATCGGAAATATGTCTTTGTTGCAGGAGGTAACGGAGAGCGGAATTCCAAAGGATGTCGATATGCCGTGCGGGATACTCTCCAGGGTATCGCGGATAAAGCTTTTCCGCCGGACTCCCCTGCCCGCGGGCGGCATTTTTATGCCACTGTAAGGTTCATCTTCTTTCTGCTTTTCTTCAAAATACAGGTGTAGCCGCCGCTCAATGCAAAGTTGACGGCAAGACTGACGAAATCCAGATGGTTCGTACTCTTTTAGATTTAGAGCCCCTTGATCTGAAAGATACCGTCGTGACCCCTGATGCCCTGCATACGCAAACAGAGACGGCACGCTATATTGTTGAAGATAAAAAGGCAGATTACTTGTTTAGCGTCGATAAAGAACATGGACGCCTGGAAATCCGCCGGATTTGGACCGGCACCGAACTGAACGGTTACCTTGACTTTCCGTATGTTGGACAAGTCCACTGCATCCGCAGAGAATCCATATATCTTAAAACCGGCAGGAAAACAAAAGAGACAGTTTATGGAATCACAAGTCTCTCACCGGAAAAAGCCGGCCCTGCACGGCTCCTTCAATTAAACAGGGGCCGTCGGGGAATTGAAAATCGCCTCCATTTTTTCCTCTCTTTGCGTTCTTCTCCATCAATTATTGATTTACTGCTCTTGTCCTCCATGCCGTCTCTCCAGGCTTTAATCCATACGCGCTTCGACTTTGACGTTTCCGTGATAATGGACCCCATAAACTGGACAGGAGAATAAGGTGGATGTTAGTCTGAAAGAAGAGTAAGGAGGAAGCAAAAGATGGGCAACATCCGAAAGAGGCATGATGCCGGATTAAAGGCGAAGGTAGCCCTGGAGGCAGCGAAAGGAGAGAAGACGATAGCAGAGATATCCAGTGAATATGGAGTACATCCGAACCAGATAGGGCAATATGGAGGAAGCAACTGCTTGAGGGACTGCCCAGGTCTTCGTACTATTACGAGCCAGCAGGTGAGAGCGAGAAGGGATGCCAGGGAGAGTTTAGCCGGCTATTTCAAATTCTACAACACAGAGCGGCTTCATGAGGCTCTTGGATACAGAACGCCGGAGGAAGTCTATCTATCAACAGATAGAACTATTAACAAACAGGCTGGAGAAATCCACCTTAAAAGAGCCTGTTTCTTGTCTTGACATTGGGGTCCACTTTAATTTTTTCAAGGAGCTTGTATCAAGGAAAGTCAAGGTGAAAGAGGTAAGGGCATTCGGCCCAAGGGCAAGAGTAGATATATGATAATTGTAAATCCAGAAACAACATACCTGTAAGACTGACAACGGAGAGATGGCAGCATATTATAATAATGAGGCATCCTGAAATGGATGGTCAGAGAGAACGGGTATTGGAAACTGTAACTGCTCCGCATTCGATTGATCAAAGAAGTCGGCAATGAAGAGGCTATGTGGTAACGGGAATTGAGCGATTCCTGCATGCCCGGATGTGCAAGGCGGTTTCAAAAATGCATAACGCGATGAGATTTTTGAATCATCTTATTGCCATATCGGTTTTTCACCTGACAGGTGAATAATTTCAAAGCGGGAAAAAGGCCGCACAGAGGTATCGCCAGGCATCTTTTCAACCGCCTTGCACATTTTTAATGAAATATAAATCGCTCAATTCAGGTTAAAGAAACATGGGAAGTGGCCGGATTAATCTTGATATTGCATGAGCGGGCAGGGGTTATGGAGCAACGGGACATAAGAAAGGTATGAAAAGGAGAGACTGAATGGAAAAGGTAAGGGTACGTTTTGCGCCGAGTCCCACGGGATTCCTCCATATAGGAGGGGCGCGGACCGCACTGTTCAACTGGCTTTATGCCAGGCACAACAACGGCGTGTTCATATTGAGAATAGAGGATACGGACAGGAGCCGTTCCACGGATGAGTACATAGACGCTATCATACAGGGCATGAAATGGCTCGGTCTTGACTGGGATGAAGGGCCGTTCAGGCAGACCTCGAGGTTTGACCTGTACAGGAGCTATGCGGACAGGCTGCTGAAAGAGGGCATGGCATATTACTGCTATTGTTCCCCCGCGGAGCTTGAGGCAAGGCGCAAGGAGGCCATGGCGGCAGGCAGGGCGTTGAAGTACGACGGCAGGTGCAGGGACCTGAGAGAGCCTGTTCCAGGTGTGTCGCCGGTCGTCAGGTTCAGGATGCCGCAGGAAGGGCGGACGATTGTCGAGGACTTAATCAGGGGGAGGGTCACATTCGCAAACGACCAGCTTGACGACCTGATCATCCTTCGTTCGGACGGCACCCCCACCTATAACCTGACCGTTGTGGCGGATGACATCGACATGGGGATAACCCATGTGATCAGGGGGGACGACCACCTGAACAACACCCCCAAACAGATACAGCTTTACAATGCATTCGGATACCCGGTGCCGGAGTTTGCGCATCTGCCCATGATACTCGGCCCTGACAGGGCAAGGCTCTCAAAGCGGCATGGCGCCACATCCGTCATGGCGTATTACGAGATGGGATACCTGCCTGATGCGCTTGTCAATTACCTTGTGAGGCTCGGCTGGTCATACGGGGACCGGGAGATATTCACCAGGGAAGAGCTGATAAGGTATTTTTCATTTGAAAATGTCGGCAGGGCCGCGGCGGTCTTTAACCCGGAAAAGCTCCTCTGGCTGAACAGCCGGTATATAATCAACTCGCCGTCCGAAAGGCTCGCCGAACTCGTTATCCCTTTCCTGGCAAGGGAAAACATTGTGACGGAGGGGTGGAACCCCGACAGGGAATGGCTGGCAAGGGCCGTTGATACGCTGAAAGAGCGTTCAAAGACACTGGTTGAGCTTGCAAGGTCGCTGCGTTGCTATATCGCAGCGGAGATTGAATACGACGAAAAGGCAAGGGCCAAATTTCTCAATGAAGAAAGCCTCGGCCTGCTCACCGAGGTGAGAGAGGGACTTGCCACCCTTGACGTGTTTTCAGAGGCGGAGATCGAGAGACTCTTCAGGTCCATAATCGAAAAACACGGCATAAAACTCGGCAGGCTCGCCCAGCCTGTCCGCGTTGCGCTGACGGGAGGCACGCAGAGTCCCGGCATATTCGAAGTGATCTGCGTGCTCGGCAGGGAAAAGACGCTTCAGAGGCTGCAGAAGGCGATAAAGACGGCGGGAGAAAACGCTTAGTCCCCTTCCCGCCGAATGTGCAGAGATAAACATGACCACTCCTGCGGTCGTCTTATCTGTTTCACCGGGAAATATATAAGTGCCCTCAGGCCGTGTCCCTGTACTCCCTCAGCCATGCAACGTGTTCCTTTTCCTCCTTTATAATCGCAGTGATGATCTCCTTGTCACGCACCATATCCCGCAGGCTGTATA
>JALSHG010000084.1 GCA_026982355.1 Thermodesulfovibrio sp. | reverse complement strand
ATGCCCCTTTCTTTGGTTAGTGTTTTTTTTGACGCTTCTATTTTAACCAATAGATTCGGGCATTTCTACCTTTTTCCCCTTCTTTGCTCGAAAAATCACGCTTGCTTAAGGTTTAGTTGACGGTTTACTTCGGGCGGGCTGTTACAAACCTGCGATTGGGCAGGAATTTAATCTTGCCTCGGGAGAGGAAACAAGGATTATCGACCTCGCAAACATGATAAACGAGGCGGTAGGCAACAAGGCAGGGATAAAATTTTTTCAAAGAAGAAAGTGGGATACTAAGAACAGGCTTCTTGCGTCAATTGATAAAGCGAGAACCCTTGTCGGTTATGAGCCTAAAACAGAGTTCAAAAAAGGTTTAATGAATACAATAAGCTGGTTCAAGGAAAATTGGGAGAAGATAGAGCAAAGTGCCTCTTTTGGCCCGGGCATATCATCAGCTGTAAGGTATAAGTAGATGAAAAAAATACTCACAGTCTTCGGGACCCGTCCTGAAGCAATAAAGATGGCTCCTGTTGTCTGTCAACTTAAAAATAATTCTAAGTTTAGAACTATGGTTTGCGTTACTGCTCAGCACAGGGAAATGCTGGATCAAGTCTTAAAGATTTTTGAAATTTCTCCTGATTATGATTTGGACATTATGAAAGAAAATCAGGATTTGTTTGATATTATGACAAGTTCATTGGCGGGCTTAAGGAATGTACTGATACAGGAAAAACCGGATTTAGTCCTGGTTCAAGGAGACACCACCACCGCTTTTGTGGCAGGACTTGCCGCTTATTATCTGAAGATACCGGTCGGTCATGTTGAAGCCGGACTAAGAACTTACAATAAATATAGCCCTTTCCCTGAAGAAAAGAATAGACAGCTTTTGAGTGTTTTGGCGGAGTTGCATTTTGCACCGACGGAATGGGCAAAATCCAACCTGATAAAAGAGGGGGTGCCTGAGAATAAAGTATGGGTAACCGGGAATACGGTAATAGACGCATTGTTGACAATTGTCAGAAGTCAGGGATCGGAAGCCGGACAGCACTCTTTGGAAAAATATTTTGAGGAGAAATGGAATCTGAAACTGAATTCCGGCACTAACGGATACAAACTGATTCTAGTCACAGGACATAGAAGAGAAAATTTTGGTGATGGCTTTGAAAACATATGTTTTGCTTTAAAAGGGATAGCAGAGAAAAGAAAAGACGTCAGGATAGTTTATCCTGTTCACCTCAATCCCAATGTCCGGAAACCTGTAAAGTCGATTTTAAACGGATGTCCCAATGTAAGTCTTATTGAACCGGTTGAATATGAACGGTTTGTATTTCTTATGAACCGGTCTTATCTTGTTCTTACCGACTCCGGGGGTGTTCAGGAAGAGGCGCCTTCCTTGGGTAAACCCGTGCTGGTCATGAGAGATACGACGGAGAGGCCTGAAGGGATAAAAGCCGGAACGGTCAAGTTGGTTGGTACAAACAGAGATACAATTATCGATGAAACTTTAATGCTTCTGGACAAACCGTCTCTCTATGAGGAAATGTCAAGAGCCGTCAATCCTTACGGCGACGGAAAGACAGCGGAGAGAATCGTGGATGTTCTTATTGATGAGAATTTCGGAAACCTGCCAGACCACCGAAGATTACATGGCGTGGAAGGTGAATGATTTGGACGGCCCGTTTTACACCATCCCCTTAAAAAACCTTTCAAAAATCCCCCAGTTTTTCAAACGATACCTTAATGTTGCATAAGCCGGCGGGAGAGTCCGCCGCAAAACCTGCCGGCTCCCCTGCCCGCTTATGCAACATCAAGGTTTATTCTTCCACGATAAGCTTGCCCCTTATCATCCCCATCTGGCAGGAGAATTCATACTCCCCGGGTTTTTCGGGCAGCAGATCGACAATGACTTCCTCATAAGGCGGCAGTTTCGCGGACTTGTTGAACGCGCCGAAGACAACCATCTCCGTACAGGACGATTCCTCCTCGCGCGTGAAGCGCAGTCTCAGCGGTTTTCCCGCTTTTGCAACGATCACATCAGGGGTGTAGCCGCCCTTGACCTTTATCATGACCTCCTGCACCCCTGATGTGACGGATGCCTTGAAGGCCTCTTTCTTTGAAAACAGAAAAAACCAGATGATCCATACTATGGTGGAAATACCCGCCGCGGTTACGATTATCTTGTCCATTTTCACCTCACCTTTACAAATCTGAGCCTGTTTGCGTTGCTCACAACGGTTACGGAACTCATGGCCATGGCCGCCCCTGCAAGAATGGGGTTTATGGTTACGCCCCACACGGGATAGAGGAGACCTGCGGCTACAGGAACGAGGGCCGTGTTGTAAAAGAATGCGCCGAAGAGGTTTTCCTTCACATTTTTCATCGTGGACTTCGAGATGCTGAAGGCCGCCGCTATGCCCAGAAGCGAGCCCTTTATAAGGGTGATGTCCGAGGCCTCTATCGCCACGTCCGTACCGGTGCCTATCGCCATTCCGACATCGGCCTGGGCAAGCGCCGGCGCATCATTAATCCCGTCGCCGACAAAGGCCACCTTTTTCCCCTCAAGCTGGAGGTTCTTGACCTCCCGCGCCTTGTCTTCGGGCAGGACCTCTGCCAGCACCCTTTCAATCCCCACTTTCTTTGCTATGGCCGCGGCGGTCCTTTTGTTGTCGCCGGTTATCATGACCACCTCTATGCCCAGCTTCCCAAGTCTCTGAATCGCTTCAACGGAGTCTTCCTTCAGGGGGTCGGAGACGGCGATGATTCCCGCGGCCCTGCCGTCAACGGCGACGAACATGGGTGTCTTTCCTTCCGAGGCGAGTGCATGTGAGTTTTCCTCAAGCGTGCCCGGGTCCGCGCCGATTTTGTCCATGAGCTTCCTGTTGCCGAGGTTTATCCTGTGCCCGTCCACGATACCTTCAACCCCGTGTCCGGGTACGGCCCTGAAGTCCTCGGGGTCGGATGTGGCGATGTTCCGTGATTTTGCGCCCTCAAGTATCGCCTCTGCAAGCGGATGCTCCGAATTCTTTTCGAGAGACGCCGCAAACCTGATAATGCCTTCCTCGCTGAATCCCTCCGAGGTTATTATGTCCGTCAGCGTGGGCTTTCCGATGGTTATGGTGCCTGTCTTGTCAAGGACCACCGTGTCGAGCGCTGATGCAACCTGTATGGCCTCGCCGTTTCTTATGAGGATTCCGTTCTCCGCGGCCTTGCCCACCCCGATCATCAGTGAAGTCGGCGTGGCAAGACCAAGGGCGCAGGGACATGCCACTATCAGGGTGGTCACCGCTCCAAGGAGCGCCAGTATGAGCCGCGGTTCGGGCCCGAGGTCATACCACAGCACAAAGCTCGTCACTGCTATGACCATCACCACAGGGACGAAATACCCGCTCACCGCATCGGCCAACTTCTGTATGGGGGCCTTGGAGCCCTGAGCATCCTGGACCATCTTGATGATCTGCGCAAGGGCGGTGTCCTTTCCCACCTTCGTGGCTTTAAACCTGAACGCCCCTGTCTTGTTTATCGTCCCGCCTATGACCTCATCCCCCTCTTTTTTCTCCGCGGGCAGGGGCTCGCCCGTGAGCATGGATTCATCCACGCTCGAGTGCCCTTCGACAAGCACCCCGTCTACGGGTATCTTCTCACCTGGACGCACTATTATGACATCCCCCACGAGGACTTCCTCTATTGGGATATCCATCTCCCTGCCTTCCCTCACCACCCTCGCGGTCTTTGCCTGAAGGCCCATCAGTTTCTTTATTGCCTCGGATGTCCGGCCTTTCGCCCTCAGCTCCAGGGCCTGGCCGAGCACAACGAGGCCGATAACCACGGAGACCACATCGAAGTAGGGCTCCCTGGCATTTTCGGGAAATACATCGGGAAACAGGACGACCACGGTTGAAAAAAGCCACGCCATTCCCGTTCCAAGGCCGATCAATGTGTTCATGTCCGCTGAACGGTGCCTGAAGGCTGCGACCATGCCCCTGAAAAAACTGCTCCCCGAATAAACAAGCACCGGGATGGTCAGGATGCTCGCCCCTATCCACAGCGTCCTCAGGGCATTCATATCCATGTCCTTCAGCACGGGGAAAAATTTCGGGTAGCTGACCACCACCACAGGCAGTGAGATAACCGCGGCAAGCAGGAATTTCCTGAAAAGCGTCCTGTACTCCCTGTGCCTTGCGTCCTCTTCCTTCGGCGGCGACTCTTCGGGGCCCACCTTGTACCCCGTAGATTCTATGGTTTTTTTCAGTGATTCAACATCGGTCATGGCCGGCAGGTACCGGATGTTTGCGCTGCCGGAGCCGAGATTCACATCCGCACGGACAACACCCGGCGAGGTGTTCAGCGCATCCTCTATTTTCCTGACACAGGAGGCGCAGGTCATCCCCCTGATCTTCAGCGAGACCTTTTCCGCTCCCACTTCATAACCCGCCTCTTTGATTGTCCCGACAAGCCTGGCTATGTCTATGCGGGACGGGTCGTAAGTGACAAAGGCCTTCTGAAGGGCATAGTTGACATTCGCTTCACTGACGCCGTCCAGTGCCCGGAGACTGCGGTCAAGGGTTATGGAACATGTGCTGCACGTTATTATTATGGGAAGTTCCACCCTGACTTCACCCGTGTACCCTTTACTGATGCCCGTTGTGGCCGACGGGACAACTTTTTTTCCAGCCATATTCATCCTCCTCCGACGCCGCACCTGCGGTTGATAAAGTTATACACCGGGACGAAGACTATGCCGATGTATATTCCGTAAAGAAAGCTCTCGACGAGACCGAGAATGAACCCTCCGAAAGTCAGCCACTTGAACGCCGGCAGCATTGCCTCGAGAAATGCGGACATGCCGTGCAGTCTTTCGGGGACCACCAGTCCGTACAGGACACAGAGAACGAATGAAACCGCCGTGAATATGCCCAACGACCAGCTTACAACCCTTATATTCAATGGCATCCTCCACCTCCTTTGCGTTCCTTTTCCGCATGTGAAGCTCCCGAATGTCCTTTGTGCTCATCGCCCTCTTTTTTCCCTCCGCGACCCCCGTGGCCTCCATGCCCGCCGTGGCCGAAGAGGTGCATCCCGATAAATACCGCAAAAACCAGTATCCATATCCAGTTTTCCCTGGCCCATTCCATTTCATACCTCCTTTTTCCGGTGTTCGGTTCATGTATACCATACCCCCCTATGGCATGTCAAGGTTGAAGTGCACTTCGTCTCATTACCGGTTTTACTGTTTATCTTACAGTTGCATAAAAAACACCGCCCGCAGGCGGGGAAGTCCGCAGGGTTCACGGCGGACTCCACAGCAGGATTATGCAACATTAAGGTGCATTCCGTTCTTCATCTTTCCGGAATACGGCATCCATGCCTCTCTCCCATCGCGGAAAGAACATCGGAACCTTTTTTGCATATGCCCTGTACTCATCCCCGAACTTCCCGATCATTTCCTTTTCCTCTTTCCGCGCGAGGGTGTAATAGGCGGCGACGATCACCGGGAAGAGTGCCAGCGTGGGGATGGTGGGCCAGTGTATCAACTGCCCGAATATCGCCAGGTATATGCCGGTATACTGGGGATGCCGCATGTACCTGTATATGCCGTATGTGACAAGCCTGTCATCTTTCCTGACATCGTATATCTGCTTCCAGCCCCTGACAATAAAGGAAAGACCTGTGAGAATGAAGGTATAACCCAGCAGCATCTCCAGCATGGCCATGCCCGTGCCCCCTCCGAAGAGCGATGCCCAGAGATGGCCCTTGACATGCAGCCACGGTATGTCATAGCCCAGGAAGGAGGTCAGGAGATAGATGGTCAGGGGGAAGCCGTACATCTCCGCATAAAGGGCGATGATAAACGCCTGGATTAATCCGGCGTTGCGCCATTCCTTAAAGCTTTTAGGGGCCAGATACCTGAAGATAACCCATGAGACGACAACCACCATGATAATGGTGATGATCCATGTGCCTCCCAGCGCCGGTTGGCCGTCCTTCATTAAAAAATCCCTTCAATTTGGGGACTCTTGCAAAAGTCCTCTGCTGTCACCTCGAACGGAGAGAGATGTCTTATACCTCATCGATCCCGAAAGATTTCTCCCTCCGGTCGAAATAACATATACGGGCATTTTCACGCTTTTGAAAGAGGCTCTTTTAGAGCCCGGATAGAGCCCGGAGCTATCGATGTCCCTTGAATTCCGGAAAATACAAGGTATAACATCTGCGTCTGCGATTATATAACCACTTTTTCAGATACTTGAGTATGATATAAATCATAAATGAACCTCAATGTTGCATAAGCCGGCAGGAGAGTCCGCCGTAAAACCTTGATATAGCGACGAGATATCGAAAATATGTCAGTGTTGCAGGACCGTAAAAAAAAGGACGTGCTCCGTGCGGGTTGACCGTGTCCGTTTCCCGTCTTTGTCTTTTACGGGAATGATATGCCCCGAAAATCCGTCAAGCGAATCGATACGATAAAAAACAAGTCCTCTCAATTTATACGCGGATCCATCACTGTAAAAAAACTTGCAATCGGCCGGTTTTGTTGTTAAGATGTTATGACCGTAAAAATAAGTTGTTGCCGCTCTTTTATTAACCATAACTTTTTCTGACTTTTGCAAGGGTCTCACAGGGAGAAACTTTTAAACCACAAGAGAGATGTAATATGTTCAGGAAGCTGGAGAGTTAACAAATGTTCGGCCCCGTAGAACAATCAAAAAGCTATCCCCTGTTCTATAAGATGCCCGCCGGCCCGGGACATTACTTCGGCAGGCTATCGGCGGGACGGCTCTATGGTCAAAAATTTCTCATTGCTTTCCTGGTGGAATTGAGCAAACAGTGGTTTGGAAAACATGCCCGGCATCCCTTTGGAATTGGTGATATTGCGGCTGAAGACGGCAGGAGACTTCCCGACCATGTAAGTCACAACACAGGAGCAGCAGTCGACCTTTTTGTTATCCACAAGAATGGAGCCAAACGAAACGGCGGAACCAATCGGATAACTTACCGGGATAAAGAGTATGACAGCGCAAAAACTACGGATTTAGCCAGGATGATATCAATAAAGGCTAATGAATACAAACTGGTCCAGTTCCTTTACAACGACCCGAACGTACAGAATACTGTCCGGAGTGCACCGCCAATCCAAACACACAAGGGCCACGACGAACACATACACCTGCTCTTTAACGGACAACATCCGCATACAGATGAAAAACTTGATCGAATTCTTGGTATAAAGAGCTTGTCGGAAAGGTTGCGGGAATACCTGCATGTGTTAATTCCGAGCGATAAGTTGCTGTGGTTCGGCTCACGCGGACGGATGGTCCAGGCGTTGCAAGTCATTATAAACCGGCTGGGCCCGTCCCTGCTGTCTCTTCTTAAGGAAGATGGTATCTTTGGCCCAAAGACGAATGCCAGGGTCCGGGAGTTTCAATTGCAGAACAGGTTGACCGCTGATGGAATCGTCGGGCCGAAGACGAAGAAAGCGCTGGCTGACGGCGTTCTCAAAATTCAGGCCAAGGGTGGATAGAGCTTGGCCCCCCGATGCTCAGAACCAACCAGGTTCCCTGTCCCCCTCACACTTGACAGTCGGGCTGAACTGTAATATATAAACCTTAAACCCTGTAAGCCCGCAAGGAGGAATCATGGCTGTCTATGTTGCATTGAGCACCCTTACGGATGAAGGAAGAAAGACCCTGAAAAAACATCCTGAAAGAATCAACGAGGTAAACCGGGAAATAGAGGCGATGGGCATCAAGGTAACCGGGCAATATGCCGTGCTCGGTCCCTATGATTTCGTGACGGTTCTGGATGCTCCGAACAATGAGGCTGTCCTGAAGATGTCCGTTGAGCTTGGTTCGAGGGGCACTGTCCAGCTCATAACCCTCCCGGCCATCACTGTGGAGGAGTTTATCAAAACGCTTAAATAGACTTGGTTGTAAACCCTGATGTTGCATAAACAGGCGCCCGGGATTCACATGCCGTATACCTCTCTCTGCGGACGCCGCGGGCCCAGTCCGTATCTCCTGTACAGCGACTCCGCAAAGAGGTAATCGAGATGCCCGGCGGAGTCGGGATGCCGGCCGTATACCCTGTCCCATACATCCCAGCGCTCCATGCACAGATATGTGAGCCGCTCGCCGGCAATGTATCTCTTCAGCGCGGCGTGGAGGCGCCTGTACATTCCGACCCTCAGGGGCTTTACATACCGCATCTTGCCGTCATCACCGGTTGCCATCTCCGCGCACGTGAGCCTTGTGCCCGGGTAATTGTTCTCTATGGTCTTTTTCATGGCGGGATTGAACCTCAGGCTCCCGACGGATATCCAGGCGATCCGGTCCCGCGGCACTGCTTCGGATACCTGTCCTGCAAGCGCTTCATATCCCTGCTCCCATCCCTCATGGAGTATCATGGGATCAAAGTGCAGGCCGATGAGATACCCCGCTGCCGCCGTGCGGCTCATTGCCTCGAGCCGCTTTGCGAGCGAAGGGGTCAGGTGTTCCTCGGTCTCGATCACATGCGCTGTATTCAGCGACCAGGAGACAACCGTCTTCCCCCTGTGGTCAAGCCCCAGGATGGGCTCCACGCGGTCGGATTTTGTCTTTAACTCGAGGACGGCATTGTCCAGCCGGGCAAATTCCCGGATAAGCCCTGCGGCCTGTCCCGTCTTTTCCTCCAGCGCCAGGCTGTCGCCGAGTTCCCATGTGCCGATGCGGAAGAGCCTGCGGGGTTGCCGGGAAATCTTTTCTTTCACCTCCTGCATGAGGGCGGCCGTGTCATCCACGGCCTTTGTCAGGCCGTCGGTCAGGTAGTCCTGGAGAAAACAGTAAGAGCATTCAAACGGGCAGTTGTGCACGGATTTCAGCACGTGCACGCGGCAGCAGATATATTTCCTGCTGAATGTCGCGCATGCCCCCATTGCCTCGCCCCTCTTGGGCATGATCCCGATCTCTTTCTTGCCGTCCCTGTAACCAAGGCTGTCTGCATGCATTGTCACGGGCGTTCAGAGTTCCTCCAGTATTGATTCAACCGCCTTTTCGACCTCTCCCGACGAGAGGGCCTCGATAAGCGGCCGCCACTGTTTAACATCATTGATGTCAACGCTCAGATTGACATTCCTGTTTTCAAGGGTCGCGTCCCAGTTGACGGATATGCCGTCAGGCAGATTCAGCCTCCCGACCGTTTCCCGTATCCGTGCGTTTGACGCGGTAAGCACGGGGAAGCGTTTCATATATATGAGCCGCCTGAGCCTGGCGGTTTTGTCACGGGGGCTTAAGTCCGACTGCATCACTTCCCGCACATCGGGCTCTGAAAGGAAGTCGTCCATTGTCCTGTTATTGCCCCTCAGATAGTCGTTAAGGTTTGAAGCCGTCTCATCAAGGATTGAAGCGCTCAGGGCCAGTTCGTTTCTCCATTGCATCAGTTGCCGGAGAATATCAGCGGGATAGCGGGTGAGATTGATTATGTGCTTCAGGGAAAGCCGCTTTTCATGGCAGAAGTGTTTCAATTCCGCGGGCAGCCCGTTTACCCGGCTGCAATCTTCCAGGAAGTCAGTGTAGGGTTTAAAGCCGAAACGCCTGCAGAGCGTTCCGAGTATCCAGGATTCCGGAACGCCGGAAAATTGCGCGAAACAGATGAACAGGATTCTGTTTATAATGCTTGATCCGATATCGGCGTTCCTGTCGCACAGGACCAGGGTGATGATATCCGTTACAGGGGTTTCCGGGTCAAGCACCACGGCGCTGACCGCCTTCATATGCCTGCGCCTTGCGTAATCAATACGCTTCCTGCCGTCGACAAGGTGAAGCGCCCCGCCTGCGTCCCTGTAGAGGATCACGGGCTGCAGTATCCCCAGGCGCCCGAACGACTCCGCGGCACAGGCATCGCCGGGGTCTGTAAAGATGAAGCCGCCGGGTGAGAAACGGCTGTTTTCGACAAGTATGCTGCTGGCGCTGATGCTCTGTAGGGGCATGGTACATAATATTTTACACAATTCAATGCCGATATGATAATCTTAATGGTTGCATAACCGGAGGATAAGGCTTGGCTAAAAATTCAATGTGCCTTTATGGAAAGAATTCCGTGCTGGAGCGGCTGAAGGCTGATCCGGGAAGTATCCGCAGGGTATATGTCCGGGACAATTTCAATGCCCCGCACATTATGAAGCTGATAAAATCAGCGGGCATCCCCGTCACCGTCGTGAGCGAAAGAGACCTGCTCAGGATCAAACGCGCCGACCGCCTGCAGGGGATTGTCGCTGAGATCGGGAAATTCAGGTACACCCCCTTTGAGGAGCTGACAGGCAAATCAGCCGGTGACCGCATGTCGCTGGTATTCCTTGACGGCCTGAACGACCCTCACAACCTGGGTTCCATCATACGGATCGCCGCATGTTTCGGCAATCTTGCGGTGGTGATCCCGCAGCATGGCTCCTGTGATGTCAATGAGACGGTGCTGCACGTGGCCTCCGGCGGTGAAAACTATACCCCCGTATCCATGGTCACGAATCTGTCCACCGCCCTGATAAAGGCCGGGAAGGCCGGCTACTGGGCCGTGGGGGCCGTTGTTGAGGGCGGAGAGGACATAAACGGGGTCTCTCTTCCTTTTCCCCTCTGCCTCGTCCTGGGAGCCGAGGGCAGGGGAATCCGCCACGGCATACAGAAGCACCTTGACATGAGGGTCAGCCTCCCCATGACCGGCGCTCCGCTTTCCTTAAACGTCGCAATGGCCTTTGCCGTATTCGCCCATGAGATCGCGAAACAGAGACCGGATAAGTGAACAGGACTACGTCAAGATAACAGGCAACCGGCTCAAGAAATTAAAGAAACAAAAGCGATTTACTGCTCTTGTCTCTCTGTGCCGTCTCTCCCGGCTTTACTTTAATTATACGCGCTTCGACTTTGACGTTTCCGTTCGGAATGGCTTACAATTTTTGTCTCGATCATTTATAATAATTCATAAACGAGGCTCTTGTAAAAGTCTTCTGTCCGTCACCTGCACCTGCAGCGGAGAGAGAGGTCTTATACCTCATCGATACCAAAAGATTTCTCCCTCCGGTCGAAATGACACATGCAGGCATTTTCACACTTTTGCAAGAGGCTCAAAATAGTAAAAATCGCAGGAGACGGCGCCCCGTTGCCTCAAAATAAAATCTTGATGAAATGGTAATCGTTGCCTCATAAAAAAATCTTGATGAACGTGTTTTAAGCTTTTTGACAGTTTATCATAAAAAAATGGCTTTGTATTTTGCCTCAGAATCGATTTTCTCAGGCCAACCAATACCATAGCACCTTCGGAAATAAAGAACTCAGGCAATATTTCTCTTCCTCTTTGATTTCCTCTCTGCCATATGAATAAGTTTAGACTGAAGTCTCGTGATCTTTCTTTTTAAAGATGCCGGATTAAGCTCCTTGTACTGCCTCTTTAATTCCCTTTTGGCAGATTCAGGTATTGAAGGCGATTCCCAAACCCTCTGATAAGGAGTTCTGGCTTTATCATGCTTCTTTATAACCCTGCTACCAACCCTCTTCCTCTCTATAAGTTTCATCGATGGCTGAAAAAAGTTCGTATAAAGTCGCAAGTATCTGTAAAGCTCATTTATTATCCGAAGTTCTTCTTCTGTATCATACCGAAGATATCCAACAGCCCTCCTTACAACAGAGTAATTCTTCTGCTCTACAAAACAATTGTCGTTTTTTCTGTAACTCCTGCTCCTTGTAAAGCTGATTTTCTTCTCTTTGCAATACTCATAAAGATGATGATTTATAAACTCAGCTCCACTGTCTGAATCAATCCCCAGAAGTTCAAAAGGAAGCCTTTTACGTATCTCCTTAAGTGCCTCAAACACCCATACCTGTGCCTTGTTCTTTACTGCCATGGTCTCTGTCCACGTACTATATATGTCCGTGACATCCAGTGTCTGCATAAATTCCCCCCTTGCATCGCCTCCATCATGCCCTACAAGGTCTATCTCCACAAATCCAGGCCTCTGCTCATTCCACTCAGAAAATGTCCTTATCGGTATCTGATTCTTAAGCAATGTGCCAGGCTTTGTGTTTGACCTTCCCTTTATTTTCTGTTTCCTCTTCTCTCCTGCAAGCAATCGGTCTATTGTGGCAGCGCTCATTGATATAAGTTTGGCTTTGACATCTCTGGTAATGCTTATTTCTTTAAATTCTTCAAGTTTTTCAATTACCTCTCCCATTACAGGGGCAAGACGCTTCCCACAGATACAGTCCATTATGTACCATATCTTTATTAACACTTTTTTTACTTCATCTATGTAAATCCTATGCCGTCCGCGACGAGCGGTCTTCCTCACATCCGCCTGAATTACTGCCTTTTGGTTGATCCTTTTCCTTTTGCCATGCATGCTTAATACATATGAGGCATGCGTTCGACAGTATCCTGTCCACTCTACAAATTCTTCAAGTATCCTGCCTTTTTCTTTCTTGCTGGCTTTCTGATACCTTGGTGCCAGAATTGCCACTGCCTTCTTCTTTTCTTTCATCGTTAACCTCATTTCCGCCTCCTGTTTTTCCTTTCTCCAGGAGACTATTCTTCATATCTTTCGTCAAGATTTCTTTTTTGAGGCAACGATACCTTTTCGTTTCGATTTTTTTTGAGGCAATTCG
>JALSHG010000083.1 GCA_026982355.1 Thermodesulfovibrio sp. | reverse complement strand
GTCCGGCGTAAAACCTCCGGACCCGCCTGCACGCATGCGATGTTTTTATGCAACTGTAAAAATAATTCAGAAACAAGGAGGAAACCATGAGATTAAAGGACAAGACGGCTATTGTAACCGGAGGGGGCTCGGGCATAGGCCGGGCGACCTGCGAACTGTTCGCCCGTGAGGGGGCAGGGGTGGTCGTGGCGGATATCAACGCCGGAGGCGGCAACGAGACGGTCGCGCATATTCAGAAGGACAACGGCAGGGCGATATTTGTGGAGGCCGATGTATCCGGGGAAGAGGATGTAAGGAAGATGGTGGATGCCGCTGTCAGGGAGTTCGGCGGAGTGAATATCCTGGTGAATAATGCAGCGGCATTTGTCCTCAAGGGCCTGCCCCGGGTGAGTGATGAAGACTGGGCGAGGATAACAGGCGTAACCCTCAGGGGGCCGTCCCTGTGCGTAAAGCACGTGGTGCCGGAGATGAAAAAGGCGGGCGGCGGCTCCATCGTCAATATATCCTCTGTTGCGGGAATGATAGCACTGCCGAGCCACATGCCTTACGCCCCGGCCAAGGCCGGCCTGATAATGATGAGCCGGAGCCTTGCCCAGGAACTCGGGCCGCACAACATACGGGTCAACAGTCTTTCCCCCGGCGGCACACTCACCCCTGCCGTGCATGAGACCGCGAGGGAGTGGAACATGAGCTTTGACGACCTTGTCAGGGGCGTCGGGCGGGAAACCTTCCTGAACCGCTTTGCCGAGCCGGTTGAAATTGCATACGGCGTGCTGTTTCTCGCCTCGGATGAGTCATCGTATGTAACCGGTGCAAACCTTGTGGTGGACGGCGGAATGAGCGCGCATTAGCGGGGGTGTCGACACGTTGGCGGTGCATGGCTGAAACAATGATTAAGGAGGGAATGAAAATGGACGGACAAACCATGACGGGCGGTCTTTCCGATGTTATGAAGCTGGTCGATCCGGAACAAGTGACGGACGAAAGGGTCAGGCGGATATTTGAACAACTCAGGCAGGGCTTCGGCAAGGTCCTGCCTGCCTACAGGGCAAAGGGGCTGGTCGATGACCCTGAATGGATGGAGGCGTATCACAGCCTGATAATGAACAAGTTCACCCCCCGCAACCTTGACATGAAGACGTTGATGCTTATTGAATTCGGCGCGGATGTTGCCGCGCGCTGGGAGTACTGCATAGTGGGCGCATACCAGATGTGCCTGGCCGCGGCCGGGATTACGCCGGAGGAGGCGGGCAAGACGATCAAGCTGGCCTGTGCCATGACCGGCATGTCGTACCTTGAGGCTGGTTTTGACGTGTTCTCCCCGGAGAAAAAAGACCCCGGGGATTTCAGAAGAGTGCTTGAACCGGAAGAAGTAACCGACGGCAGGATCAGGGAGATGCACGGGGAGGTCAGGGGGTTTTTCGGCATGGTGCCGGAGATCTACAGGGTGAAAGGCCTTGTGGACGACCCTGAATGGCTGCAGGTATTCCACAGCGCCCTGATGATATATACACGCCCCGAGGTGCTGGACCTGAAAACAATGCACCTGATATGCATAGTGATCCTGTCGGTTCTGCAGAACAGGCACGCGGTCCGGAGACATGTCGATGCAGCGCTGAACGCAGGGGCGAAACCGGCGGAGATATCGGAGGCCATACGCGGATGCTACGTAAACGCAGCGGTTTACAACACATCCGCAGGCTTCGGGATCTTCGGGTATCCGAAAGAGTAAACCTTAATGTTGCATAAACGGGCGGGAGAGTCTCCCGTAAAACCTTTATAAAGCGATGGGATTTTGTAAATATGTCTATGTTGCAGGAAATAACGGAGAGTGAAGTTCCAAAAGACGTTGATA
>JALSHG010000082.1 GCA_026982355.1 Thermodesulfovibrio sp. | reverse complement strand
TTCCACAAAACAAGGGATCGGGACCGGCCTCCCTGATTTTCAGCCGCTGACGTCCATGTCGCCTATCAGGAGGCTGGGTGAGCCGGTGTTGCCGTAAAACATCAGGTCGTTTCCGACTCCCTCCACCTTCCTGAACATATCAAGGATGTTCCCGGAAATGACGGCCTCTTTTACCGGACAGACCGTTTCGCCGTTTTCTATCCGCTGCCCTGAAATGCCCACGGAAAAATCCCCTGACACGGGATTGGCGGTATGCACCCCCATGGCCCCGAGTATCAGGATGCCGCGGGAGAGCGATTTCACCATGTCATCACAGGATCTGCCGCCGTCCGGCTTTATATAAAAATTTGTTACGCCGACCCCGGGAAGGCTCTTGAAGCTTCCCCTTGCGGCGTTGCCTGTTGAGACGGTGTCGTCCCTGGCGGCAGTATAGGTATTATGTATAAAGCCCCTCAGTACGCCGCCCGATATCAATGTCTTGTCCGCAACCGGCACTCCCTCGTCATCAACCGGTTTGGTGCCCGTCCTCCAGTCCATGGTGCCGTCATCCATTATGTCCAGGAGCGGGCTGACGACCTGCTGTCCCGACTTCCCTGCAAGAAAGGAGCGCTGCTTCTGTACGGCCTCGGCTGACAGGGATGCACTCAGTATCTCAAGAAACTCCACGGCGACGAAGGGGGCAAGTATCACGGGGGTCTTCACAGGGGATATCCTGACGGACCCGAGGAGCTCCAGCGCCCTTTTCGACGCCCCTTCACCCACTGATTTTATATCTATATCGCTCAATCTCCTGCTGCCCGCATAATCCCAGCCCATCTGGTTGTCGCCCCCGTCATCCGCGGCGAGTGCCGTTACATGAGCCGAATAATAAGTGGCCTCATAGACGGTGTTGACTCCCTTTGAATTGACAATCACGGTCTTTTCCGATCCGGCGCTCACAGCCGCCTTTCTGACCTTTTTGATTCTTTCATCATAAGAAAGGGCGCTGTCCTCGAGCAGCACCGCATCCCTGATCACATCCCCTTCATCGATATTTTTTATCTTTTCGTCAAAGACCAGCACCTCCGCCGGGGGCATATGATCGGGAATGCCCGCGTATTCATCGGCGGCCGTCCATTCGGAGCCCTGTACGGCCCCGTCTATCGTCCTGTCGATTTCTTCGCCGCATGAGCCGATGCCGGCCGGCAGGGTCATAAAGGCGAAACCGACTCTGCGCCTCCTGATGACCTTGAGCGACAGGCCGAAGCCCCGTGAGACCTCCATGGCCTCCACTTTGCCGTCCTTTGCCTCAACTGAGATTCCCCTTGAACTCTTTATAAAAACCTCCGCCGCCGTACATCCCCTGTTCAGCGCCTTCCTGACGATATCTGATGCGACTTCCTGTGCCTCCATTGTTTTCTCCTTTTTAAACTTTACCTTACAGTGGCATAAAAATGCCGCCGGGGTTAAGCCTCCCCCGCTTCCTTCTGGGCCTTCCTGAAAAAGGGTTCAAACAGGTCGATCGGGATGGGGAATATCGTGGTCGAGCTCTTGTCGGATGCCACTTCGGTCAGGGTCTGGAGAAACCTGAGCTGTATCGCTGTCGGCTGGGTACCGATTATTTCGGCCGCCTGTGCGAGTTTCTGTGACGCCTGGAATTCCCCTTCCGCATGGATGACCTTGGCCCTTCTCTCCCGCTCGGCCTCCGCCTGTTTGGCGATCGCCCTCTGCATCTCGATCGGCAGATCGACATTCTTGACCTCCACCGTGGTAACCTTCACGCCCCACGGTTCCGTCTGTTCGTCTATAATCTTCTGAAGCTGGGCATTCAGTTCATCCCTCTTGGCCAGCAGGTCGTCGAGATTGCTCTGGCCGAGCACGCTCCTGAGGGTTGTCTGTGATATGAGCGACGTTGCATACTCGAAGTCCTGGACATCCGTTATTGCCTTTGTGGGATCAACAACCCTGAAGTAAACGACTGCGTTGACCTTTACGGTCACGTTGTCCTTGGTGATTATGTCCTGTGTTGGCACATCCATCGTGATCGTGCGCAGGCTGACCTTCACAAGCTTGTCAATTACCGGCCAGATAATGACAAGGCCGGGCCCCTTGACGGGAATCAGCCTGCCGAGCCTGAATACCACACCTCTCTCGTATTCACGAAGCACCTTGATTGCGCTTGAGATGAAAAACACTATCAGAAGAACCGCCAATACGAGCCCTGAAAAGCCTATCTGTATCATTTTCTTCCCCTCCTTTGTTTTATCTTTTCACATTGCATTTGCATGAACCCTGCACTGTAAACCGGCACATTCTGCAATTATCACATCGACTTCCTGACCTTCAACTTCAGGTTATCGACCTTCTCAACGACAACCCTTTCACCCGCCTTTACCGGCTCATCGCTCCATGCACTCCATAATTCACCGTGTACAAACACCCGGCCGTCCCCGTGAATATCCGTCCGGGCCTCGCCCTCAAGCCCCGTGAGACCCTCGACCCCGGTTACCGGCTTCCGCCTGTATGCCCTGACCACAAGAAAAATGGTCAGACTGAAGAACAGCGTGGTAAGGATGACGGCCGGAAGAATCACATTCAGCGAGACCTTCAGAAAGGGCAGCGGCGAGTCGAAGAGCATGATGGAGCCGATAAGCAGCGAGACCAGGCCGCCGACCGTCAGGAGGCCGTATGATGCAACCTTTATTTCAAGGATAAACAGGATTATGCCCAGGATCATCAGCATGAGCCCTGCATAGTTTACCGGCAGGGTCTGGAACGAATAGAACGCAAGTATCAGTGATATGGCCCCGATAACCCCGGGGAATATGACACCCGGGT
This sequence comes from Thermodesulfovibrio sp., assembly GCA_026982355.1. Taxonomy (GTDB): domain Bacteria; phylum Nitrospirota; class Thermodesulfovibrionia; order UBA6902; family UBA6902; genus JAADFS01. Next base: position 10,101 of record JALSHG010000082.1, on the reverse strand, counting down.
TTGTCAGCTCGAAGAATATCCCGTAGAAACCGATGAGCATGAGCAGGTAGGCGACGTTCGGATTGCTTATTATATTGAGGACCTTGTCCCTGAAGCTCATATCTTTATAGCGGACCGCGACCCCCTCTGTCTTCACCGTATATTTTCCCGAGGGTGTCTCGATTTCCCTTCCGTTTACGCCGGCCAGCAATGCCGTGATATCAGGAGAGACGATATCTATGACTTTGAGCTTCAGCGCCTCTTCAGCGGTGACCGAGACGCTCTCCCTTACGGCCTTTTCGGCCCAGGCGGCGTTCCTGTTTCTCTTTTCAGCCAGTGACCTGATATATGCGGCGGCATCGTTTACAGCCTTTTCCGCCAGTGTTTCATCCATCTTGCCCCCGACCCCGACCGGATGGGCCGCGCCTATATTCGTACCGGGAGCCATTGCGGCTATATGCGCTGCAAGCGTGATGAAGACGCCCGCCGAAGCGGCCCTTGCCCCGCTGGGTGCGACGTATACCGCTACAGGGATATCACTGGAGATTATCTTCTTTACGATTGACCTCATCGAGGTATCGAGACCGCCGGGGGTATCAAGCCTGATGACGAGGAGTTCGGCCTTTTCCTCCTCCGCATCGTCGATGCTTCCGGATATGAATTCCGACATCACGGGATTTATCACCCCTTCTGCATTGATCACGGTGATACCGGCATAAGACGGTTCGATGAAGAAGATTACGGCGGGGAGGAACAGAAAGATCAGAAAAGATTTCTTTATCATTTGATGAATTATAACTTTAGCGCTGTTGCAGTTGTCAAGGCTTTTTATGGTATGGTATTATTAGTCAGGTTTAGCGCGCGGTTGCATAAACAAGGCAGGTAAGACCGCCCGGGTATATGCTGAAAATAAACGAGATATTCAAAAGCATCCAGGGAGAATCCACATACGCGGGCCTTCCGTGCACCTTCATAAGACTGTCCGGCTGCAATCTCAGATGCACATACTGCGACACCAATTACGCCTATTACCACGGCAGGGAGATCCCGGATGAGGAGATAATCTCCAAGATCGAGGAGTTCGGGGTTAAACTGGTTGAATTCACCGGCGGCGAGCCCTTGCTGCAGGAAGAGACCCCGAGACTCCTGAAGACACTCCTTGACCGGGGCTACACCGTCCTGATAGAGACAAACGGCTCGATCTGCATAGGCTGCCTTGACAAGAGGCTCAACATCATCATGGATTACAAGTCCCCGAAGAGCGGCATGAGCGGGAGAATGAGGCCCAAGAACTTTGAATTCCTCAAAAGGACCGACCAGATAAAATTCGTACTCATGGATGAATCGGATTATCTGTGGTCAAAGGATGTCATATTCAGCAACAAGCTGAACGAAAAATTCGACAATATCCTGATGTCCCCTGCCTACGGCAAGCTCGACCCGAGGTCCCTTGTCTCCTGGATCCTGCGTGACAACCTTCCCGTGAGGATGCAGTTGCAGATCCACAAGTACATATGGTCCGCCGACGAACGTGAAGGGGTCTGAGAAAAACCCGCGGGCAGAGACGGACGATTCCTTGCGCCCCCCGTCCAGCGGAAGACCGGCTGGCGGATTTGAAACATTCGCGGAAGAACTGAAACGCCTCGAACATCTGAATCTTTTAAGAGACCTTCCTCTCTCGGAATCATGCCGCGGTTCCAGGATATCGATAGACGGACGGGAGTTCCTGAATTTCTCCTCAAATGATTATCTCGGCCTCTCCGGCCACCCCCGCATTATAGATGCCGCCGTCAGGGGCGTGAACAAATACGGTTTCGGCTCCGGAGGCTCAAGACTCTTAAGCGGCACTCACGGCCCCCACGGGAGACTGGAGGAGCGGATAGCGGAATTCAAAAAGACAGAGGCGGCGCTGGTTTTCAACACGGGATATGCCGCAAACACGGGGATCATCCCGGCTGTTGCGGGGAAAGACGCGGAGATTTTCAGCGATGAGCTCAATCACGCAAGCATCATAGACGGGGTCAGGCTGTCAGGGGCGGCGGTAAACATCTACAGGCATAAGGACATGAACCACCTTGAGGACCTCCTCGTGAAAAGGTCAAAGGGCAGGGCATCCGCAAGGCGGCTGATAATCACCGACACCGTCTTCAGCATGGACGGCGATATCGCCCCACTTGAGGACATCGTGATGCTGAGCAGGAAATATGATGCATTATTGATGATAGATGATGCACATGCCACGGGCGTGATCGGGAAGACCGGCAGGGGAGGTCTCGAGCATTTCGGCATAGGGGCGGAGCACATCATCCAGATGGGCACACTGGGCAAGGCGGCCGGGTGCTTCGGCGCCTTTGTCGCCGGCGGGAAAGACCTGATAAACTTACTGATCAACAGGGCAAGGAGCTTCATCTATTCCACATCACTTCCCCCGGCAGTGTGTGAGGCCTGTATCGAGGCCGTTGATATAATCGATTCGGACTCCGGGAACTTGAGAAAAAGATTATGGGAAAACAGGCGGCGGCTTTACAACGGACTCAGACGGCTCGGGTTCGACACCCTTGAGTCGGAGACCCCGATTATACCGGTGATGGCCGGTGACGTGGAGAATGCACTAAAGATGGGAAGGCATCTTTACGGGAACAAAATCTTCGCCCCCGCCGTCAGGCCCCCGACGGTTCCGGAGGGCGGATGCCGCATAAGGTTTTCAGTCACCGCGGCCCACACGGATGATGAAATCGACCTGGTCAATGATGCGCTGGGGCGGATAAACAATTACTGAAAAGACTCGGCGCCGTAATGAACCGGCATCCGCTGGTTCCCGGAATTCCCAAGAATGCGGGAATCAAAGCCCGCGCGCTTTCCTGCGCATCAGGTAAATACGTTCAATATCTTCCTCGGGAATCAAGCTGAATCTGCCGCCCGAAAGAACGGCCACTTGCGCAGCTTCGTTGATTTCTTCCGCAATATTCAATGCCTGCCTCATGTCAGCCCCCACGGTGATCAATCCGTGATTCTGAAGCAGCAGAGCCATCGTTTCCGTATCGGAGAAATGCCGTGCCACGGCATCAGCCAGTTCCCGCGTCCCGGGGACATAAAACGGCAACATGGCAAGGGGATACGCAAAGAAACAGAATCCGGGTGTCAGAGGGGGCAGGGTGTTATTGCCGGGGGTCATTTGTACTGACGCGGCAATCAGGTGCACGCCGTGAACGTGACAGACGACATTCACATCATCCCTTGCATCGAGAATACGAGAATGCATCAGGAATTCCTTGGTCGGAGCGGCGCGCCCGCCTACCACTGCGCCATCGGGTTTGACAAAGATGATATCGTCAACGCGCATATCCCTCAGAGACAACCCGGATGGCGTCGTCATGATTATATCACCGGATCTCACGGATACATTGCCTCCGATTCCGCACGTCAGGTCTCTTCTGTAGAGCAACCGGCAGAATTCAACAAAAGATTCCTTTGTTATTGCCTCAGTTAACATTTCTGTCAGCGCTTATCACCGGCAAGTATTATCCTTGCAGTTGCATAAAATGCCGGCGGACTCCTCTGCGCGTTTACGCCGCATCAAGGTTGAACTTTACGGCAGCTTTACGTTTGCTTTCCCTGGTTGGATTTCCGGGACACCTGATGCCGTAAGCTGCCTGTTCATATTGCCGCCTCTTCCGAGGCAGTGTATTCCAGTAAACACTATCCGGCCTCCTCCGGTCAAGACCTTGATGCCCGCGCCTGTTTTCATCGATAACAGCGGACATTAATGGGGAACAGGTTCGGCTTTGTAATTGTCCCGCTTTTTTGTTATCATTTCTTACTGCCTGGTTTCAGGGCGTTTCTTTTCGTTCAAGGGGAGTATCATGAGCCGTATTGCAGTCATAGGAGCCGGAAGCTGGGGTACGACGCTTGCCTGCCTGCTCGCGGACAAGGGCAATGATGTATCGCTGTGGGTCTACGAGGATGACCTTGCGGAGGATATAAGAAGAACAGGTGTAAACAGATACCTGCCCGACGTCTCCCTTCCCCGGGGGATAAGGGTTTCTCCGCGGATTGAGGAGGCGCTCGGAGATGCGGAATATGTCGTCAACGCGGTTCCCACGCAGCACACAAGGAGGGTTTTCAATACCGCATCCGATCATATACCTGCCGGGGCCCTGCTGGTTAATGCGTCCAAGGGTATAGAAAACGGCACGCTGCTTACGGTATCCGGCATTCTTGAAGAGGTCTCGGGCAGGAAGGCCGCGGTGCTCTCAGGGCCGAGTTTTGCGGCCGAGGTTATCAGGAAACGGCCCACGGCTGTTACCATCGCCTCTGAAGACAAGGCAAAGGGGCTGCAACTGCAGCGCCTGTTCAGCACGGATTATTTCAGGGTGTATACCAATGCGGATGTAATCGGCACCGAGCTGGGCGGCGCCCTTAAAAACGTCATGGCGATAGCCTCGGGCATATCCGACGGTCTCGGGCTCGGCTCCAGTACAAGGGCGGCGCTCATAACAAGGGGCCTTGCGGAAATGACCCGGATCGGGGTGGCAATGGGAGCGGTGGAGAAGACGTTTATGGGACTGAGCGGGCTCGGCGACCTTGTCCTTACCTGCACCGGGACACTTTCGAGAAATTATACGGTGGGCTTCAGGCTCGGCAAAGGGGAGCGTTTGGAGGATATACTTGCAAACATGACAATGGTGGCGGAGGGTGTCGCCACATCCGAATCAGCCTACGAGCTGTCCGAAAGGCACGGAGTTGAAATGCCCATAATAGAGCAGATATATAAAGTCATCAGGGAAGGCAAGAGCCCGCCTGATGCAGTGAAGGAGTTGATGACAAGGAGCCTGAAGTCGGAGTATTGACGATGGACAACGATAAACTGGAAGAAATCCTGGATTCAGTGAAAAGGGGGCGGCTGACCGTGGAGGGCGCCCTTGAGCAGTTGAAGCACCTTCCGTACGAGGACATCGGCGTGGCAAAGGTCGACCACCACAGGGAACTCAGGCACGGCGTCCCCGAGGTGATCTTCGCGGAGGGCAAGAGACCGGAGGATATCAGGGCCATTGCCGGCAGCATGCTGCGCAGCAGCGGGAGGTTTCTGATTACACGGGCCTCGGAGGCGGTTTACATGGACATCGAGTCCCTGTGCAGGGAGCATAAGGTAACGGTTGAATATTTCGGAAAATCCGGTGTGATAGCAGCCGGAGGCGCGGTCAAAAAGACAGGCTCGGCCGCGGTCGTCTGCGCGGGCACCGCGGATATCCCTGTTGCCGAGGAGGCCATGGCCACCGCTCTTTTCCTGGGCACGAGGACGGAGGCCGTGTTTGATGTGGGGGTGGCGGGCCTGCACAGGCTTCTGGATGCAAGAGACACCATATCAGGGACAAATGTATTGATTGTTGTGGCCGGCATGGAAGGCGCCCTGCCGTCCGTAATCGGGGGAATGACCGACAAACCGCTGATTGCCGTGCCCACATCCGTCGGTTACGGCGCAAGCCTGGGGGGGATCACGGCCCTCTTTGCAATGCTCAACTCCTGCGTCCCCGGCATAGCGGTCATGAACATCGACAACGGCTTCGGCGCGGGAGTGCTTGCACACAAAATAAATACGTTAACCGTGAACAATAAACCTTAATGTTGCATAAACTGGCACAGGAATCCGCCGGCAAACCTTTATAAAGCGATTGGATATCGGAATATGTTATTGTTGCGGGAAATAACGGAATGTGAAGTTCAAAAAGACGTCGATACGCCGTGCGGGATATTCCCTGAAGGTATCGCGGATAAAGCTTCCCCGTCAGACTCCCGTGCCCCGCAGGCGGTGTTTTTATGCCACTGTAAGGTAAACCCTGAACCATTGAAAACCGCCGGCGGTAAAAAACAATGATCGCATACCTTGACTGTTTTTCAGGCATAAGCGGCGACATGCTCCTGGGGGCGCTGGTGGATGCCGGCGTGCCACTCGAAAGGCTCGCGGAAGAACTGTCCCGCCTGCCGGTAAAGGGATATGAGCTGACCGCAAAAGAGGTCAGGAGGTGCTCACTCAGGGCGACAAAGGTCGACGTTGTTATAAAAGACAGCGGTCAACAGGAGACCGGCCGCAGGAGATTCGGGGACATTAAAAAAATCGTTGAATCCTCTTCCCTGCCCGGCCCGGTCAGGGAAAAGGGGCTTTCAATCTTCAAGAGACTCTTTGAGGCCGAGGCCGTGATACACGGCGGCAGGTATGACAGGGTACACCTCCATGAACTCGGCGCGGTCGACTGCATTGTCGATATATTCGGAACACTGATAGGCCTCGACATGCTCGGAATCGACACCGTGTACTCCTCGCCCCTGAATCTCGGCAGCGGCACGGTCGGGACACACCACGGCCTTCTGCCCGTTCCCGCGCCCGCAGCGGTTGAATTGTTGAAGGGCAAACCGGTTTACGCCTCCGACATCTCGTTTGAACTTACCACACCCACAGGCGCGGTCCTGGTATCTTCACTTGCCGGCGCGTTCGGTCCGGTTCCTGAAATGCGGATTTCAAAGACCGGGACAGGGGCGGGCGCCAGGGATTTCGGGGAACAGCCCAATGTGCTCAGGATATTCATCGGCAGCCGCGTTGACAGGGGCGACGGCGGTATATCCGTCATCGAGACCAATATCGATGACATGAACCCGCAGGTTTATGAATATGTCATGGACAAACTGTTCGGGGCCGGGGCCCTTGATGTGTTTTTAACTCAGATTATCATGAAAAAGGGCAGGCCGGGAATTAAACTCACGGCGCTCTGCACTGAAGACAGAAAGGACGACCTGATCGGCATAATCCTGCGCGAGACAACGAGCATCGGTCTCAGGTTCCACAGGGCGGGCAGGAAGACGCTGCCGCGCGGGATTAAGCCGGTGGAGACGAAATTCGGAACGGTGAATGTGAAGGTAATTAAACCCGGCGCAAGAGAACGCAGGATATCCGTTGAATACGAAGACTGCAGGAGGATAGCGGAGAAACTTGATATCCCCCTCCCCGAGGTCATGAAGATACTGGGTTCACTCTGAGCCGGCCACCCGCCGCTTATTGCTCCGCCGCACCGATGGTTATGAATATGGTCGAGCCCTTGCGGTAGACCAGCAGCAATATGTCCTTCCCGGGTTTGATCTTCGACACTATGGCCTCATACTCCTCGACGCCGGAGATGGCCCTCCTGTTTATCTCCAGGATGACATCGCCTGGCATAAGCGCTGTCTCGGCAGGACTCCCGGCCTCTATATCCGTGACAACAACACCCCTGATCTTGTCGGGGATGTTCAGCCGCCTCTTGATTTCAGGCGTCAGGTCCCGGACGCTGGTTCCCTTCAGCGCATTCCTGAATACGGCGGGAGTCTTCTGTATATCCGATGGAAGCTCGCCGATGGTGACCCTGAGTTCCTCGGTTTCGCCTTCTCTTATAACCTTCAGGAACACCTCTGTTCCGGGAGGTGTGGCCGCCACCATGTTCCTGAGAATATACGGCTCGTTCACCGGTTTGCCGTTGAACTCTATTATCACGTCGCCGCGCATGAGTCCAGCCTTCTCGGCGGGGCTGTCCTCAACCACATCGGCAACCAGTGTGCCGTAATCCTTTTCAAGGTGGAACTGCTGTGCAAGCTCCGGGGTCACGGCCTGTATCGATACGCCGAGCCAGCCCCTGACGACCTTGCCTTTTTCTATGAGGCTGTCCATGACGACCTTTGCCATATTGCTCGGGATTGCAAAACCTATTCCCTGGTAGCCTCCGGTCGTGCTGAATATCGCGGTGTTTATCCCCACGAGCTCGCCCCTGATATTGACCAGCGCCCCGCCGGAATTCCCCGGGTTGATTGCGGCGTCCGTCTGGATGAAGTCTTCATAATCGGCGATTCCGACATTGGCCCTTCCCACCGCGCTGACTATCCCCATTGTAATGGTCTGGTTCAGTCCGAACGGATTCCCCACCGCCAGCACTATCTCGCCCACCCTCAATTCATCCGAGTTGCCCATCTTCAGAGTGGGAAGACCGGTGGCGTCTATCTTGATGACCGACAGGTCCGTCTTGGGGTCGCTGCCGATTATCCTGCCGGTGAATTCCCTCTTGTCCGAGAGAATGACCTTTATTTTATCGGCGTTCTTTACAACATGGTTGTTCGTCAGGATATAGCCGTCGGATGAGAGGATGACACCGGACCCGAGGCTTACCGATCTCCGCTTTCTCGGCGCCTCGCGGAAACGGGGGTTGTCGCCGAAGAATCTCCTGAAAAACGGGTCGTTCAGGAACGGATTGAACCGGCCGTTTATCTTTTCCGTCCTCGTCGTCGATACGTTCACTATGGCGGGCTTCACGGCCTCCGCCAGTTCCGCCAGGGCCTGGCCGGTCTTTGTAAGGACGTCCACCGATTCCTCGGATATTCGTGATGCCTGGGCATGGGCCCCGGACAGCAATAAATTCAATGAACATAAAAGGACAATGACGAACAGTATACTGCCGGATTTTATTTTCCTTAAAGACATGATATCTCCCCGATTCCTGTTTTGATTAAAAGAGCATAAACAAACAATCACTTAGAATTATATATTTTAGATCATACAGAGTCAATAAACCGAATGTGGCGTAAACGTGCAGAGGAGTCCGCCGCTATTTCATGAACTGTAAGGCAAAGGTTAAGATTGAGGCAGAGGTTTACACCGCAATATGGATGCTGGTATTATTTAAGGGGACTTTATCCGGTCCGGGACATCCGGATAATCCTGCTCAACGGGTTCCGGGTTATAAAAGCGCAATACAATATCGTGTCAACCGCCGCATGAATACCGCCGATCTCCATAAGGCGATGCCCCTGTTGAGAAAGCAGGTGGAGGGGCTTGAACTGCCGTGGCTTGAAAACATGGCGAGTCGATCCCCGCGGGACCCCTACAGGGTGCTCATTTCCTGCATACTGAGCCTGAGGACCCAGGACAGTACCACGGGGCCTGCCTCCGCAAGGCTCTTCAGCCTCGCTCCTGATGCGTGCGCCATGTCCGGGCTTTCAGTCGGCCGGATAGAAAAAACGATTTACCCCGTGGGGTTTTACAAAGTCAAGGCAAGGAGAATACGGGATATAAGCAGGACGCTCGTTAAAGACTACGGCTCCGTGGTGCCGGATAACCTGGATGAACTGCTGAAGTTCAAAGGTGTGGGCAGGAAGACCGCAAACCTCGTCCTGACCCTCGGCCACGGGAAACCCGGCATATGCGTTGACACCCACGTCCACAGAATAACCAACAGGTGGGGCTATGTCACGACGAAAACCCCGGAACAGACGGAACTTGCACTGAGGGAAAAACTGCCGGTCAAGTACTGGATAAGCATAAACGGACTGCTCGTCGCCTTTGGTCAGAACATATGCAGGCCCCTCTCCCCCCTGTGCAGCAGGTGCGCTGTCAGCGTATTCTGCGCCGGGGCGGGCGTGACGAGGCACAGGTGAACGGGGGAGAGTCTCGCGGGCGCCTGCGCTCGCGCTGTCATTGAAAAAGAAAGGAGGAACTGGAATGAGATCAACAGTTATCATCGATCCGGAGACAATGGAATGGTCACCGGCGCCGTCCGATCTGCCGCCGGGAGCAATGCTCAAGGTGTTGAGTGCCGATGAAGAGACGGGAGCGGTGGCAGCCATTGTGAAATTTCCGGCCGGCTACCTCGAACCCAGGCACGGCCACCCCTGCGGACACGATATTTTCATCCTCCAGGGCAAGCTGGTAAATACCGAGACCGGCCGGGAGACGTCAAAGGGGATGTACTTCTACGCCCCGAAAGGGGACATGCACGGGCCTTACCGGGTGCCTGAAGATGAAGACTGCATCTTCTTCATCGTGACCGATGGTCCTCTTTTTCCTTTAATCGGATAGGCGGACTTCAAGGGTGCGTAAGCGGGCAGGGGGGGCGGCGTAAAACCTTTATAAAGCGATGGGATATCGGAAATATGTCCCTGTTGCAGGACGTAACGGAGAGTGAAATTGCAAAAGATGGCAATATGTCCTGCGGGATATGTCCTGGATATATCGCAGATAAAGCTTTTCCTCCGGACTCTCCTGCCCGCAGGCGGTGTTTTTATGCAACTGTAAGGTAAATTAAAACCAATCTGTTCAAAGCCATA
>JALSHG010000081.1 GCA_026982355.1 Thermodesulfovibrio sp. | reverse complement strand
GGTCTCCCTGAGGCGTTCATCGTCCAGCGTAAACCCCTTGATGATGTATTCCCGCAGCCGCTGGGTGGCCCAGATGCGGAACTGCGTGCCGCGGTGGGATTTGACCCGGTAACCTACTGAAATAATTACGTCCAGGTTGTAGAAATCGACCTCACGCGAAACCCGCCGCGCACCCTCGGTTTGAACTATCCGGAATTTCCGGATAGTTGCCTCCGGCGCAAGCTCACCCTCATCGTAGATGTTGCGGATATGTTCGTTTATGGTTCGGACATTTTTTTGAAACAACTCGGCCATCAGCTTCTGGGTCAGCCAGACCGTTTCATCTTCCAGACGTACCTGGATGCGCGTGCGCCCGTCCTCTGTCTGGTAAATCAGGATTTCAGAATCGGGGCTCTTATCCGGTGTTCTGATCATCAGCCGTCCTCCCCGTACTGTGCTTCGTCCTCTCGCACCTGCATCGGCCGGGTCATGCCTGCCTGTGCGTCGCACGCAGACAGGGCGTTCACCGACAGGTAGTAATGGGCCACCTTGGTTACTTCGTGCCATTCGAGCCGGGCCGGGTCCTTGACCGGCTCCTGAAGCGTTGGCTTTGTGGCGTAAATCACCTCTTTTTCTCCTTCTTCCGCCCCTCTGCGGTGTGAAATCCCCGCCCTTTAATTACCCAATTCACTACCCAACTCATTGGGTATTACCCAATTGCTATGTTCGGCTTATGTCCCGTTTGTCCTGTTTATGTCCAGTTTCTCAATCCAACGTGATGTCTTTGAGCCCTTTATAAAGCCTTTGCATCTAATGGCCCCTTTATGTGTCCCCTTTTGTTTTAAACCTCATGGTCCATTTGAGCCGTTTATGAGCCATTTCCAATATCACCTCCCGGTGAGCCATTTGAGCCATTTATGAGCCGTTTTTTAGGTGCCTCGTAATGTGCCCCCCGGCCTGCGCCTTTCAATACCAATATCCCTTGTCTTGCCAAATTATTAAGATCGCGTTTTGCCGTGGCCCGGCTCGCCCCCGTGATCTCCTGGTAGCGGATAGTAGTAATGCGTCGTTTCTGGCGGATGTGCTTGATGGCCCTCTGTTGGCGATCATTGAGATTCAAAGAGGCAATGACTTCTGTAGTCAGCCAGTCCCGCCACAATGTCACAACGAAGTGCGGCCCGCGCTGCTCGAAGTCGGGCTCGGGCAGGCCCGCGGCACGGCAATCTGCGATCATGTCCGTTGTGCCGGTGCCCACTTTCTCCGCGTACTTTATCCGGAACAGGGGTTCGGCGATCAACGGGTTGCGCGGAATCGGGCCATGGGGCTTTCGCAACATATCGGGGGTCAGCCCGGGAGGCAGTTCTCCGGGGTTCCACACCTCGACCCGGTCGGCAAAGACGATGACTTGGACAAAACCGTTATGATCGTAGTTCCGGTGGGCGACTGCATTGACGATAGCCTCCAGGATAACGGCGCGTGGAATTTCGAACGTAACAGGAGCCTGAGTGCTTTCCGCATGCGTACCCACCCGGCGGTCGATCTTGCCAAGGACAAACTCCACCGCCTCGTCAATCACTTCAATCAGACTCCCTTCATAGGGTTGCTGGGAAGCGATGGGCTTTCGCTTTTCCGTGCCGTGGAAATGCAGGCAATGGACCTGCACGTTGTTGAAGAATCGGCGCGGATTTTTTCCGAAAAGTAGTATGGCCGCGTTGGTTGGCCGGCCATCCCGCAAGAGGTTGAAGTTCTGCAAAACGGTCTTTGGAACTCGGGAACCCTTGAGCTTCAAGCGGCCCACGGCTTCGGCGGTTTCAACAAAGGCCGTTACCCGGGATTTGTCGATGTCCCGGAGCGTTGCGCCACCGCACACGCTGCCGTCAAAGGGCGTGGTTCTAAGCGCACCACGATTCTCAAGAAATTCAACAAGACTGGCGTAAACCTCGCGGATCAGTCCGGGAGTATCAGAAAAACGGCGTCTGGTGAGCTGGCGGCCTGCCCTCGCTACCAGCTTAGCCATCTCAGGCTCGCGCGATTTGTCGTTATTTCCTTTGATAAAGATCAGGCGTTCACTGTGAGTCCTGGTGGCGTGTTCAAACTCAAGTTCAGTTGGCGACTTCCCGTCCTTGTTCTTCCATCCGTACTCATTACCGAAAATGGCAAGGTAAATGTCCCTCTGTTCGACCTCACTCAGGTAGATATCGTCAGGCTTGCGGTCTCCGGCGGGTATGTCTTCGAACAGAAATACATCTGAAATGAACCGGCTCAACAAGGGATCATGCGTGATGAAATCCTTCACTGCGCGACGTTCCTCTGCGAGTTCTTTCTGAACGCTGCTGATGAAGATGCTGTAACGATTGGCGTCCGGTTTCTTCATTGCCGGTCCTTATCCCCATAAGGTGCTTCGTCCTCCGAGCGCATTTTGGCAGATCGCCCGGAATTGTCCTTCATCTACGTCTTTGAGCAGTCGTTCTTCAAGGTCAGCGTCGCCCAGTTTCCCGGCGTAGTAATCGCGCAGGATACGCTCCACATGAGCGGCGGGTATCACCTCGCCCACGACGTTGAAGACCGCATCGTCATCAAGAGCATCGCGGATTTCCTGCAGCTTCTCGAGCAGTCGCTGGAGTACGCGGCCCTCGATGGTATTCGTGGCCACGAAGGGGAAGTAGACCATGGCATCCTTGGTACGACGCAGGTAAAACGGCGCGCGCCGGCGATTCATGGCTTCCCTAATGGAACGTACGTCGGCGTAAGCGTCGGCGTCGAGCAATTGCAGGAACAGCGTGAAGTTGCCCGGGTCGCCCTTGTGCGGCGTTGCCGTAAGCAGCAGCATGTGGTCCGATGTGTCCCGCATGAGTTCGCCGAGCGCGTACCGAGCGGTCTTGCGTGCAGGCGGAGTCCAGGACATCCGGTGGGCTTCATCCACGATAACAAGGTCCCAGTGGACCTGCCTCAAACCGGGCAAGATCTCCGTCCGCTTGGCAAGGTCGAGGGACGTGATGACCTTGTTTTGTTCCAGCCACTGGTTGACGCCGAACTGGTCGCGGATATCGCCGCCTTTGAGGACAAGGAACTTCTCGTCGAATTTCTCTTTCAACTCACGCTGCCATTGGAAAGACAGGTTTGCCGGGCACACGACCAGGATGCGCTCTGCCAGGCCGCGAAGCTGAAGCTCCCGAATGAGAAGCCCGGCCATGATGGTCTTTCCGGCTCCGGCGTCGTCGGCCAGCAGGAACCGTACCCGCGCCAGCTTCAGGAGATAGTCATATACCGCCTCGAGCTGGTGCGGCAGCGGATCAACGCGCGAGATGGAGAGGCCAAAGTAAGGATCGAACTCGTAGGCGATGCCGAGCGAGTAGGCCTGCAATCCCAGCCTCAGGAGGCGGCCGTCCCCGTCGTAGCTGAAAGCGGAATCCAAGATGGTGAGGGTACTAATGTCTGTGTCGGTGAGGGTTACCTTGCGAAACCGCTCTGACTGTGTGCCGACAAGCCCCACAGTCCAAGTGCCGTCGCCACCGACACGCACGGTCTCCACGCGCATCGGCTCATTGAAAAGCGAGCCGATGATGACGCAACCCTCGCGTAATTGGCTACTTGACGTTGTCATCGGTTCCCGTCTCTCCCGCTATCATCTTGACGGTTGTCGTCGGCCCCACCTGACTTAACCCACTCGTCCACTTCTTCCTTGCGGAATTTCCACAGGCGGCCCATCCGGTGCGCAGGCATCTGCTTTTCGCCGATCCACTTGTAAACCGTGTCCCGCTTGATGCCGAGATAAGCCGCAATCTCATCTACGGAGAGCCATCGATCTTCCATCGTTAACTCCAGTCGCCTCGGTTCCCGTCTCACTCTCGAAACCTGCCAAGCTGTTTATTGACAAATTAGTTCGTACCGGACGTGCTTGATGGGCAGCCATCCGGACAAACCAGAACAAACTGGCTTATATTATATAAAAGTGCGCCAGTTTGTCAACTGGTTTTCCCGAGTCTCACCGAATGAGACCGAGCGAAGGGCTGTCATGGCCAGCGGGGTCGCCCGGTAAGGGTAGACCGGATCATGGTCGAATCTCCCCCCACATAGAGCCAAGCCGGAATAACGGCTCCAGCGGCCCACACTGGAACCAAGACCCGTCTGTAGAGGCTCGGACCGCCCGCCTGCCTGTGCGTGTTCGCACGCAGACAGGGGTGGAAGCCCTCGAGGCGGTCTATGGTGGGAAGGCGGGTTTCGGGGTCGCCTTCCTGCCGAAGTCGCGGCAGGCAGGCACGCCCTGAACCTCTCCATATCAATCCGGTCGTCCCGGACGGCATTGTGGGCCAGCCGGAAGAGCAGCTCGCTGTCCACCTGGGCGAACCGCGGCAGTTTGAACCGGCGGAACAAATAGTCGGCGTTGTAGATGGTGCCGTTGTGGGTGCCGATGACGTCCCCGGCCCGGATCGGGTGGTTGTTTCGGTTGATCCGATCATCCCCGCGGGTTCGCCACCGGGTGTGACCAACGGGGAAGTGATTCCGTAATGCATAAAAACAGCGGTTCAGGAAATGGCTACCGGCTCAATGAATTGGCTATTTTCAGGCTACCAGGGGTGATCCGATGCGGTTCTTACTCATAAGCGACACCCACAACGGTTTCCGTTCCACGGCCGTCCCGCTGTCTGGTGGTTTTCGTCCCGCCGGACAGACTGCCTGTCCGGCTTCCGGCGGATGCCTACCGGAGGAGTCCTCGAATCGCCGGAACGGGGTCGCGATGGATGCAGGCCCGTTAAATGACGGCGAACAAGAAACGGAGAATCGGCAGGGGTGTGCGGAGGCGTGTAACTGCTTGAGAAATGGGGAGAAACGACAAAACCCCGAGGGGTCACCCGTCGGGGTTCTGCGTTAACCAAGAACCGCCCGAATCGGCGGATTGTAATCCGGCTCCCACTGCAACCCTTATCATAACCACTCTCCATTCCTCTGTCAAGCCGTAAGCCTTCTAATTCACGGAAACATCAAAGTCAAAGCGCGTATGGATTAAAGCCGGGAGAGACGGCATGAAGAGACAAGAGCAGTAAATCAATAATTGATGGAGAAGAACGCAAAGAGAGGAAAAAGCGGAGCATTTTTTGTCCGTATTTGACAGCGGTCTTCGTCAAAAGTTACATCACGCGCATAATGGAGGCGATTTTCAATTCCCCGGCGGCCCCTGTTTAATTGAAGCAGCCGTGCAGGGCCGGGAGTTTGGCCTTTGCATGCGGATGCAGTGGACGAATAAAGACCATCTTTGGATTATTGTGCTGCCTGCATCCCTTGGAGCTTTTGCCGAATCCACGACTGTAACCAGGAAAGCTCCGTCCTGCCGCCTTACAGCATGTGCCCTTGAACCAGCGGGTATCAACGAATGTCTCAACAAGCCATACAGGATGACCATAGACTCTCCGCCAATCCATTGATCCCGCGCCTTGCATTTCAGTGCGGCTGCCGGCCGGCTCAGCAGGGCAAGCCGGTCGCTTCTGTTTCTTTATTTTCTTGAGCCGGTTGCCTGTTATCTTGACGCAGGCCTGTTGCCACATTAAGGATAATTGACAAAGCCCGCTTTTTCAGGTAATTTCAAATTCAATGATCCCTTTCAAAGACGATAATCCCGCCACCAGGTTTCCCTTTGTGACAATTTCCCTTATCGTTGTCAATACCCTGGTTTTTTTTATGCAGGCTGTCTCGCCTTCAGACCCCGGCAGGATCGCCTTCGCCTATGGAGCAATCCCCCGTTTTCTCCTGACGATGAAGACCGTCCAGCCCATCCATCCGGTTTTAACCGTGTTTTCATCCATGTTCATGCACGGCGGGCTCGTCCATCTCGGAACCAACATGCTTTATCTGTGGATATTCGGCAACAATATCGAGGACAGGCTGGGTCATGGACGGTTCGTCATATTTTACCTCCTGTGCGGTGTTGTGGCCGCCTACAGTCATGCGGTTGCCAATCCATCATCAATGATCCCCATGATAGGCGCAAGCGGGGCCATAGCCGGAATCCTGGGGGCATACCTGCTTTTGTTCCCCCGCGCGAGGGTGCATACTATTATCTTCCTGGGCTTTTTTGTCCAGGTGGTCAGATTGCCGGCGGTGTTTGTAATAGGCTTGTGGATACTTATCCAGTTTGCAAGCGGCCTGATGGACAATGCAGCGGCAACCCGGGGCGGGGTTGCATGGTTCGCACATATAGGGGGCTTTGTCGCCGGGGTGTTGATGATAAAGTTTTTTCTCCCCGCACGCAGGAAAAGGCCCTTATTCCGGTGAACCGGCTTCAATCCGACGGCGGCGATAAAAATGCCGGCGCGGGGCTGGCCGCCCCGGCCGTTTGAAAACGCCGGGGAGCCTCTTGCAAAAGTATGAAAATGCCTGTATATGTCATTTCGACCGGAGGGGGAAATCTTCCGGCGGCGGTGAGTTACAAAGACCTCTCTCTCCGTTCGAGGTGACGGCAGAGGACTTTTGCAAGGGCCTCCGGGATTAAAAATTTTTAATACAAGTATTTTTGAGAAATATAAAGAAACATCAAGTTATTCATCATTTTTTATCCAAATCACCCATTTTTTTGCCGTAATATAACCTTGTTTTACACGCGGATTCATATTATATTAGCACTCGCCTGGGTGGAGTGCTAAAGTGAGTCCTGTCAGGACTTGAGTTATTCATCTTAACACATCAGAAGAAAGGAGAAGACGACCATGAAATTCAAACCACTGAAGGACAGAGTGCTGGTTAAGTATTCCGACGAACCCGAAAAAAGCTCAGGAGGAATCTACATCCCGGACACGGCGAAGGAGAAACCCCAGAAGGGCGAGGTAATCGCCGTCGGACCCGGCAAAGTCACCGACGACGGGAAACTGCAGAAAATGGAAATCAAAGTCGGCGACGTAGTGCTCTTTGAAAAGTATTCCGGTTCCAAGATAAACATTGACGATACAGAGCATCTCATAATCAGGGAGGATGATATTCTCGGGATAGTGGAAGACTGAAAAAATATTAAAACTCATTCAAAAGGAGGAATAAATGGCAAAGCAATTACTGTTCGGTGAAGAAGCAAGAAAGTCGATTCTCAATGGTATAACCATTTTAAGCGACGCCGTAAAATCGACACTGGGACCCAAAGGCAGAAACGCTCTCCTTGACAAGAAATTCGGAGCGCCCACAATCACCAAGGACGGCGTGACGGTGGCCAAGGAAATCGAGCTGAAGGAGCCGTATGAAAATATGGGCGCCCAGCTCGTAAGGGAGGTCGCCAGCAAGACTTCGGACATCGCTGGTGACGGCACCACCACGGCGACTGTGCTTGCATACTCCATATACAAGGAGGGTATGAAGCACGTTGTAGCCGGCGCAAACCCCATGGAAGTGAAACGGGGGATTGAAAAAGCCGTTGACACGGTCGTTGAAGAACTCAAGACGCACAGCAAGAAGGTCCAGGACAAGAAGGAAATCGAACAGGTCGGGACAATATCCGCAAACAATGATTCCACCATAGGCAAGCTTATTGCGGAGGCCATGGACAAGGTGGGCAAGGACGGTGTCATCACCGTGGAAGAGGCGAAAAGCATGCAGACATCCCTTGACGTGGTGGAAGGCATGCAGTTTGACAGGGGGTATATATCACCCTATTTCGTGACCGACCCGGAGAGGATGGAGTGCTCCCTCGAAGATGCCCTGATCCTGATCCATGAAAAAAAGATCAGCTCCATGAAGGATCTCCTTCCCATACTCGAGCAGACCGCGAAGATGGGCAAACCGCTCATGATCATAGCCGAAGAGGTGGAGGGCGAGGCCCTTGCCACCCTTGTCGTGAACAAGCTTCGCGGCACGCTTCAGGTCTGCGCCGTCAAGGCGCCGGGATTCGGTGACAGAAGAAAGGCCATGCTTGAGGACATCGCCATACTCACCGGCGGCACGATGATATCCGAAGACCTCGGGATAAAACTCGAAAACGTCACCGTGAATGACCTCGGAAAGGCAAAGAAGATCACGGTTGACAAGGAAAACACGACAATCGTCGAGGGTGCGGGCGACCCTGAGAAGATCAAGGGGCGTGTAAAACAGATAAAGACCCAGATTGAAGAGACGACCTCCGACTACGACAGGGAGAAACTCCAGGAGCGCCTCGCGAAAATCGTCGGCGGAGTCGCCGTTATCAATGTCGGCGCTGCGACCGAAGTGGAGATGAAAGAGAAAAAGGCGCGCGTTGAGGATGCGCTCCACGCCACAAGGGCCGCCGTTGAGGAAGGCATCGTGCCCGGAGGCGGAGTCGCCCTCCTGAGAACCGCGCCGGCGCTGAACAAGCTCAAACTTGATGACGAGGACCAGCAGATCGGAGTTGATATTGTAAAGAGGGCGCTCGAGGAGCCGATCAGGCAGATTATAACCAACGCCGGCCTCGAGAGCTCCGTCATAGTCGAGAATGTCAAGAGGAACGAGAAGGCGAGCTATGGTTTTGATGCAAATGCGGAGGATTATGTGGACATGCTGGAGGTGGGCATAATCGATCCTACAAAGGTTACGAGGTGCGCACTCCAGAACGCCTCTTCAGTCGCAGCCCTCATGCTGACAACCAGCGTCATGATCACGGATATCCCCGAAGAGTCGAAATCTTCGGATATGCCGGGAGGAGGCATGGGCGGCATGGGAGGAGGCATGGGCGGCATGTACTGAAAGGATGCTTCCGCAACATATTAACCGTCAACCATACCCGGAGGGGGAAGGGGTCATCCTTCCCCCTTTCATTGTTAGGGCAAGCCTGCGGGAGAGACTGCCTCCCGCAAGTTTTATCCGGGGTAAGGTTTTCCCCTCTTGTTTAAAAAAACGTTTTGTAATATACTTCATACATATATTATGAAATATATAATTTCAACGGAAGAAGGAAGTATTCATGAAAAACATCTATTTTATAGAAGCAAAATCACCGGGTTCCCATATCTTCAGCAGGACCGCCCTGCCGCGGCTGGGTTCCGTCCTCCTGGGCACCATCCTGAAAAAGAAGGGCTATAACGTAAAGGTATTTATCGAGGACATCGCGCCGCCGGCGTGGAACATGCTGGAGGACGCCGACCTCATCTGCATCTCGTCCATTACATCCACTGCAACACGTGCATTCCAGATAGCCGGCAGGTACAGAAAGGCCGGAATTCCGGTTGCCATCGGCGGGCCTCATTCCACGTTCCTGCCGGACGAAAGCCTCGAGCACGCAGACTATGTCATACGCGGAGAAGGTGAAGAGACGCTGGTGGAGCTTATCGAGCATCTCGAAACAGGCAGGCCGCTCCACACGATAAAGGGCCTGTCCTTTAAAAACAGCAGGCGGGAGGCGGTTCACAACCCGGGCAGGGAGCTCCTCAAAGACCTGGACGCCTCTCCTGTTCCGGATTTCAGCCTTGTCTACAAATGGGCGGAAAAGGCCAAGGTGGTGCCTATCGCCACATCAAGGGGATGCCCGTTCGCGTGCAGGTTCTGCTCGGTGATCCCCATGTTCGGCAGGCAGTACCGCTTCAAGTCCATCGACCGCATACTGGATGAAATCAGGGCCGCCGCGCCGCAGAAACGCCACGTCTTCTTCATAGACGACAACTTCGCCGCAAACAAGAAAAGGACCAAGACCCTGCTGAGGGCGCTCATAGACAACAACATCAAAATCGAGTGGAGCGCACAGGTGCGCACGGATGTCGCCAATGATCCCGAGTTGCTTGAACTTATGGAGAAGTCGGGATGTTTTGCCGTCTTTATAGGCTTTGAATCCATCAACCCGAAGACGCTGTCCCTCTACAACAAGGGCCAGAAGCTTGAAGATATCGAAAATTCCATAAGGGCGGTGAAAAGCCATTCAATAAACATACACGGAATGTTCGTCCTCGGCTCCGACACGGATGACATAGGGACGATCAGGAACACGGAAAAGTTTGCCAGGAGACTGGACATCGACTCGATACAGTTCATGATGCTGACCCCGCTGCCCGGGACGCCGGTATTTGAAGACCTGAAAAATTCCGGGCGCCTTATCCACACGGACTGGAGCAAGTACGACGCCCACCACGCGGTATTTGAGCCGAAACTGATGACGGCCTTTGAGCTGCATGTCGAGACATTGAGGGCGATGGCCAAGTTTTATTCCTGGACGGCCATCCTGCGCAACCTCTGGAGGTTTGACTTCTACTATGCCGTTGTCGGCCTGTATGCCAAGAGGTCAGCAAAAAAGGCCATGGCCGGGGCGAGACACTATGTCGATCAACTGAAAGACCTGATCACCGACGAATTCGACAGGAGGACGGACAGTCTCAGGGAGTTCTTCCACCAGAGACATGGCAAATCGAAGAAAGTGATCCTCAACACCACGGCCCTTGAGAAGAACGAGTCACGCTTTTTCTCGACATTCCTCACCAAGCTCGACAGGAACCTGGTTGTCAAGAAAGAAGAGTTCAGGGTCAACAGGAATGCGCTTTCCATCACACCGCTTGTTGAACGCCTGAAGACCAGGCACCATCAGGGCATGCAGCAGTTGACCGATCTCTATGAGAAGTATAAGGACAGGATGGACTCCATCAGGGTGATCAACATGGAGTCCATCTCGCTTTACAGAACGTGCGTAAACATCGGCCTGCTGCTTAACGTAAACACGAAAAAGATCCGCAAGGCATACGAGCAGGCCATCAAGAGCATCGGCGGCAATGCGTTTGAATGCAACCTCGTCCTTGTGATGGTTGAAGATTAGAAAAGACAAAACGGGGCCGGCTACTGCTTCCTTTCGGAGTCCGCCGGCTCTTTTTCCCTGTCTTCCTTACTGCATATAGAGACGTCCCTCACGAAATCGGCACACTTTATATCTTTGCCGCTTACAGAGAATTTTTTCTGGCAGGTGGCCCTCCAGGCGCACAGAATACATATATCTTCAGACATCTTTACCTCCCTGAGTGGAATTTCCGCAACAGTTCACCAGTACTCATTATACATCATCAGGCCGATATTTACCCTTAATGTTGCATAAGCCGGCGACAGGGTGCGGGATCGCCGGAGGCGGATTTTACCGTTTTGCGCCTTTGTTTTTAATATGCTTCATCAGCCTGTTACAGTCAAGGGAATTCAGCACGTCTTTCTTTTCAAGCCATCCCCTCCTCGCCATCCTTACCCCGTAGTGCATAAAGTCGAACTGGAAGTCCGTATGCGCATCCGTGTTGACCGCCATGCATATTCCCATTTCCCTTGCCTTTTTAATATATATATCGTTGAGGTCGAGCCTGAGGGGATGGGCGTTTATCTCCATTACCGTGCCTGTCTGTTTTGCGGTTTTCAGGACCTCCTCCATATCGATGTCATAGGCGTCCCTCTCCCCGATAAGCCTTCCCGTCGGGTGTGCTATGATCGTCACGCAGGGGTTTTTCATTGCGGAGACGAGACGGCCCGTCAACTGCCTGCGTGACTGGCGGAAACCGGAGTGTATGGATGCGATCACCAGGTCAAGCTTTTCCAGAACCCTGTCGGGATAATCCAGTGTGCCGTCACTTCTTATGTCCACCTCAACCCCCGAAAGGAGCCTGACCCTGCCTGACTTCCCGTTGAAATCTTTTATCTCTTTATTCTGTTGCAGGATCTGCTCGATACTCATTCCGCGGGCGACTCCGAGACCCTTTGAGTGGTCGGTCACCGCTATGTATTCGTAGCCTTTCTTTTCCGCAATGCCTGCAAGCTCCTGAATGCTGTGGCTTCCGTCGCTGTAATCCGAATGTACATGAAGGTCGCCTTTTATATCCTTGGTATCCACAAGCCGCGGCAGTTTGTTCTCGAGCGCCGCCTCTATCTCTCCGGCGTCCTCTCTTATTTCAGGCGGGATGAAAGGCAGGCCGAGTATTTTAAAAACGTCGGTCTCCCGCCTGCCCCCGAGTTTTTTCCCTGTCCTGACATCAAAGATACCGTATTCATTTATCTTGAGCCCCTTTTTCGCCGCGAGTTCGCGTATCCTTATGTTATGGGCCCTGCTTCCCGTAAAATAAGCCAGGGCGGAGCCGAAGGAATCCTCACTGACCACCCTTAAATCCACCTGTATGCCTTCACTTGTCACAATGCTGGATTTTGTCGGTCCTTTCATGAGCACTTCCCCGGCATGGGGAAGATGAACGAATACATCCATTACCTTCTCCGGGTCCCCGGATGTTGAGAGTATGTCGATATCCTTTATGGTATCTTTCCACCGCCTGAGGCTGCCGGCGGCTACCAGTTCCCCGACAGGGGATTTCTTCCGCAGTTCGCGCATTATATCCTCGGCAACGGGAAGGACGCGCCCGATGGGAAAGCGGCCGGAGCGCCGCTTGATCATCGCGATCCCCCGCAGGATATTTTCCTCTGTGCGCTCCTTTATGCCGGGAAGGCCTTTCAGCCTGCCTTCTTCCGCATGCCGCCGGAGGTCGTCGATGCTTTTTATATTGAGCCTCTCGAAAAGGAGCATCGCGGTCCTCGGGCCCAGCCCGGGCACAGACAATATATCCGCAAGCCCCGGGGGCGCCTCTTTTTTCAATTCCTCGTAGAATCCCAGCCTGCCCGTGGTGACGTATTCCCGGATTTTCCCTGCAAGGTCGGCGCCTATGCCGGGGATCTTCAACAGTTCCTTCTCCTGCATGCCGGCCACATCCCTTGTGAGCCCGTCGATATTCCGGGCGGCCCTCCTGTAGGCCCTGATCCTGAAAGGGTTTTCGCCCTTTATTTCAAGGATGTCCGCTATTTCATTGAATATCCCGGCAATTTCCCGGTTACGCATAATTAAACCTTACAGCGGCGTAAAACCACCGCCTGCGGGCAGGGGAGTCCGCCTTATGCAACATTAACCTTACAGTGGCATAAAAATGCCGCCCGTGGGCAGGGGAGTGCGGCGGAAAAGCTTTATCCGCGATACCTTGGAGAGTATTCCGCACGGCTTATCGACATCCTTTGGAATTTCACTCTCCGTTACGTCCTGCAATAAAGACATATTTCCGATATCCCATCGCT
>JALSHG010000080.1 GCA_026982355.1 Thermodesulfovibrio sp. | reverse complement strand
AACACTGAATTAAGACTCGGGATAAACGGCCTTGGCAGGATAGGGAAACTCACATTATGGCATCACGTGGCCGGGAAGCACTTCCGGGAGATAGTAGTCAACATAGGAAGGGAAGCGGGGAGGTCTTTGCATGACATAGCCCATTACATAGCAAGGGATTCCACGTACGGCCGGCTTGCGAGGTATCTCTATGGATGCAGGGCCGCGGGAGAGGTCATCTCCGATGTGGATGAGTCAAAGGGCACGATGACCGTGGACGGGGTAAAGGTCACCATACTCAGGGAATCGAGAAACCCGGCGGAGCTTCAGTGGAGACATCATGGTGTCGGGCTCGTAGTGGATACCACGGGCCGGTTTCTCGACCCCACGCAGCCTGCGGACAGGGAAGGGGGGGCGCTCAGGGGGCACCTTGAGGCAGGCGCGGACAGGGTCATCCTGTCGGCCCCTTTCAAGATAAAGGACAAGACGAAGCCGATGCCTGATGATGCGGTTACATGCGTCAGGGGCATCAATGATCACGACTTTGATCCCTCCCGCCACAGGATAATCTCCGCCGCCTCGTGCACCACGACGTGCCTGGCCCACATGATGAAGCCGCTTCTCGATGTGCTCGGGGCAAGGAGGATACTCACGGCCTCAATGGCCACCGTGCATGCCGCCACAGGCTCGCAGCAGGTCCTGGACAGGCTTGCCAAACCCGGCGCGGCCGATCTCAGAAAAAACAGGGGCATACTCAACAACATAATACTGACAACCACGGGCGCAGCCAACACACTCGCCCTTGTCCTGCCCCAGATGAGACAGATCGGGTTCATGGCCGAATCAGTGCGTGTCCCCATCAGTACGGGCTCTCTTATCATCCTCGCGGTCAACATACAGGAGGATGAGTCGAGGGCATCCATCAACAGGCAGGTGATCAACGACATATACAGGCAGGCAGGCCGCTCACCCGGGGGGCATCTCGTTTATACCGATGAGCAGAATGTATCGGTGGACATCATAGGGATGCCGCAGGCGGCGGTCGTCATAGAAGGCCACGAGACCCATACGAGAACGGCCGAAGTAACCGTTGACATCAACAGGTTAAGCGGCATAAAGGAAGAGATACTGAAGGGCATCGGGGACGCGGAGGTCAGGATAC
The DNA here is from genome assembly GCA_026982355.1 of Thermodesulfovibrio sp. Lineage (GTDB taxonomy): Bacteria > Nitrospirota > Thermodesulfovibrionia > UBA6902 > UBA6902 > JAADFS01. The sequence continues at coordinate 54,228 of JALSHG010000080.1, read as the reverse complement.
CCCTGACACAGGCGGTCATTTACGGGTGGTACGACAATGAGATGGGCAATTACGTCAATATGCTCGGAAAGCTGACGCTTTTCATAGCCGGGTCGTGACAGCGCGGGGGGTTCCGCCCTTACGATTCGAATTTCACGAGGGTTCCCCGTTTTGAGCCGTACCTGAAGACCGTGACGCCCTTGCAGCCTTTTTCATACGCAAGCAGGAATGCCCGGGCCACATCATCCCGTGCGGCCCTGTGCTTCAGATTGATCGTCTTGGAGACTGCGTTGTCGGTGAATTCCTGGAACGCGGCCTGAACTTCGATATGATCCTCCGGAGGTATTTCATGGGCGGTGACAAACAGCCTCTTGACATCAGGGGGGATTTCCCTGAGACCCCTCAAGGTGCCCCTTGCGCGGATTTTCTCAATGAGTTCATCGCTGTAAAATCCCCTCTGTTTCGCAACCTCAAGGAAATACGGGTGTATCTCGTCAAGTTCCGTGTCAAGGACCAGCCTTTTATATGCAACGGCAAAGAGCGGTTCAATGCCGCTTGAGCACCCCGCTATCAACGAGAGGGTGCCCGTGGGTGCAATGGTTGTCGTGGTCGCGTTTCTTATACCCCCCTTCAGCGATATTTCCGGTATGTCATAGACGGAGCCCCTGAAATTCGGGAAGGCCCCGCGCTGCCTTGCAAGCCCGGTGGATGCGTCCCTGGCATTATCCCTGATAAAGCGCATCACTTCCCTTGCAAGGGTTAACGCCCCCGGGGAATTGTACCTGATTCCGAGCCGTATGAGCATATCCGCCCATCCCATGACCCCGAGGCCTATCTTCCTGTTGCCTTTGTGCATCTTCTCTATCTCGGGCACCGGGTATTTATTTGCATCGATTGCGTCATCGAGGAATCTCACGGAAAGCCGGACAATGCGGGCAAGGAGGTCCCAGTCGATTTCCATTGTCCGGGTTCCGGGTTTTAATATCCTTGACAGGTTGACGGAGCCGAGTATGCATGCCTCAAACGGCAGCAGCGGCTGTTCGCCGCAGGGATTCGTGCTTTCGATTTCCCCGATATGGGGTGTTGGGTTGTCCCTGTTGATCCTGTCTATGAAAATGAGGCCGGGGTCCCCGGTGGCCCATGCGCTTTCCACTATCTCATTAAAGACATCCCTTGCCCTGAGACGGCCCGTTATCCGCCCGCTGCGGGGATTCAGCAGGTCATATTCCGCGCCGTTTTTCAACGCCTCCATGAAGGCGTCGGTCACTGCTATGGAGATGTTGAAGTTCAGCAGTTCTTCCTCGCGGCGCTTTATCCTGATGAACTCGAGAATATCCGGGTGGTCTATTCTCAATATGCCCATGTTGGCGCCCCTTCTGGCGCCGCCCTGTTTTATGACCTCGGTGGCGGTGTTGTATATCCGCATGAACGATACGGGGCCGCTGGCCACACCGCCGGTTGATTTTACGATGTCGGACCGCGGGCGGAGCCTGGAAAAGGAAAACCCCGTGCCCCCCCCGCTCTGGAGAATAAGGGCGGCGTTCCTCAGCGAGTCGAAGATGCTCCTCATGGAATCATCGACAGGGAGGACGAAACACGCGGCAAGCTGCCCCGAATCCTTGCCGGCGTTGATAAGCGTGGGTGTGTTCGGGAGGAAGAGAAGCCTGTTCATCATGTCGAAGAATTCAGCCTCCCATTTCCCGGGGGCGCCGCCGTAAATCCGCTCGGAAGAGGCGATGGTCCGCGCAACCCTGTGCAGCATCTCCTCCGGCGTCTCGATGATATTCCCCTGTTCGTCCCTGAGGAGGTAGCGGGCCCTCAAAACAGTGAGGGCGTTCTCCGAAAGTTCCATAGGGAAATTATATCAGAAAGGGGAGCGGAGTCCGGCGTACACCCTACCGACTCTCCTGCTCACAGGCGGTATTTTTATGCCACTGCAAGGGTAATCATTCAGACGGCAGCAGCTAAATGTTCAGTTTTTTCATCTGATTTCTTCAGTACTTCTTGAACAAATCCCTGAACTTGTTTTTCATGGTCATCTCTTTCCCTCCCTCCGCAGTATCCATTCAACCGCATCAACCAGCCCCTTTGCGGTATGCGCTGCACATGTGCGCGCGGGGGGCCGCCCCGGCGACAGCAGTATCCCCGTGGCGCCGGCCCTCCGGGCGAGCAGTGCATCGGACTCCTTGTCACCGATTACATAGGACTCACGCAGGCTTATCCCGTACCTGAGCCCGGCCCTGAGGATCATCATTGGTTCGGGTTTCCTGCAGGGGCAGCGTTCCCCGGGGTGGTGCGGGCAATAAAGGAAGTCGTCCATTCCCAGCCTGTCTCTGAGATAGTCGTTGGATTTCACGATAAATTCCCTGTCCACGATCCCCCTCGCAATGCCGGACTGGTTTGTAACGCCGATCAGCATGAACCCGGCGTCTTTCAGTCTGCGCAGCGCTTCCCCGGCCCCGGGCAGTATTTCAAGGCCGTCAAAGCTGTTCAGATAGTTTTTGTCTTCAATAACGGTTCCGTCCCTGTCGAGAAAGACCGCCCTTTTCCGCGGGAGCACGGCCTTCAAGGCATCGAACACTTCATCAACGGTGATGCCGGTCATGCATTCAAGGTGTCCTTCCGGGCATTCCCTCTTCATACACGGCGAACACGGCAGGTCACCGGAGACGACCCTGTGCCCCGGCCCGAAGGGTCCGGTGGCCGCACTGTCGGTGGAGCCGAAAACGGCCACCACGGGCACGAAAAGCGCGGAGGCCATGTGCATGGGGCCTGAGTCGTTTGTTACAAATGCGTCACATCCGGATATGAGCGCTGCAAGCTCCCTGAGGCCGGTTTTCCCGCACAGATTCAGAATGCGGGAGCCGTCCTGCGGCTGCACCGCGGCTGATTTCACGATCTCATCCGCTGTCCGGGCCTCGGAACCGCTGCCGAATATGATAACCCCTGCATCCAGTTCCCCGATTATCCTGCGGATCAACCCCGCGAATCTTTCAGAAGGCCACCTTTTTGCCGGGCCGTACGTGGCGCCGGGGTTTATACCCACAATCGGGAGGCGCCGGCCGGGCAGCGAGGACGAGATGATTCTTCGTGCAGCCTCTGTTTCTCCGTCCGTCAGGTATATGTACGGCTGCGGCTCCGCCGTCCTGAGACCCGCTGATTCAAGGAGGTCCAGGTAGTAGTATACCTGGTGCTTTCCGAGCACGTCTTCCCTTACAGGCACTGCGGTTGTCAGGAGGATTCCCCTGCAGTCCCTTTTATAGCCGGTTCTCTCGGGTATGCCGGCAAGCCATGAGAGCAGGGCCGCATCAAAGGCGTTCTGGAGCAGTATCGCCTTATCGAACTTCCTCTGCCGCAGTATCTTTGCAAGCCTGAGTTTCCCGCTGCAACCCTTGTAATCTTCACCATAGAGGATAATCTCATCGATGTCCGGGTTTCCAGTGAAGATTTCCGCGACCCACGGCCTTACAAGCAGGCTGATGTGTGCGTCCGGGAAGTTTTTTCTCACGGATTTCAGGGCGGGCAGCGTGAGGACCGCGTCACCGATCCAGTTTACACCGCGTATTAAAATTTGAGGGGATTCCGCACTCACCGCAGTCGGCCTTACTGCTTTTGCCTGCTTCCGCTGCTGTCTTCCTTCTCACCCTTGAGTGTCTCGGACAGTTCCTTCAGTCTCACGGCAACCATGTAATTGAAGGTGCCTTCAGGATAAGTGCCGTCGGGCCGCAGCTCTCCCGGGGGCATGCCTGTGAGGATCTCTATGCCGTCCTCAATATTGTCGATCGCGTAGATGTTGAATTTTCCGTTTTCAACGGCCTCCACGACCTCGTTTTTCAGCATCAGGTGTATCAGGTTGCGCCCGGGGATTATAACGCCGTGCTGCCCGTTCAGGCCGTTGAGCTTGCATACTTCATAGAATCCCTCTATCTTTTCATTCACTCCGCCGATGGGCTGGACCTGGCCGTGCTGGTTCATGGAGCCTGTTACGGCAATGGACTGTTTCAGCGGGACGCCGGATATGCTGCTCAGGAGAGCGTAGACCTCCGCGCACGTGGCGCTGTCGCCTTCAACGCCTCCGTACAACTGCTCGAACGTAAGCGACGCCGTGAGGGTGAGTGAATGTCTCAGTGCGTATTTCCCGCCGAGGTAGGCGGTGAGTATCAGAATCGCCTTTTCGTGTATCTTGCCGCTCATCTTTGTCTCGCGCTCTATGTTCACGATTCCGGCCCTGCCCGCATAGGTTTTGGCCGTAATCCTGGACGGCATGCCGAACCTGTAGTCTCCGAGGTCCAGCACCGACAGGCCGTTTATCTGTCCGGTGACGGCGCCTTCGGTATCAATAAGGATCGTGCCTTCCCTGGTGGCTTCGAGGATTTTCATCTCCACCTTATTGGAGCGGTATGCCTTTTCTTCAAACGCCTTCTCGACATCGCGGGCCGTTACGATCCTGCCGTTGTTGCGCCTTGCCCAGTAATCGGCCTCCCTGAGGATGTCGGCTATCTCGCTGAACTTGGCTGAGAGTTTGTTCTGGTGTTCGGCAAGCCTTGAGCCGTACTCGATGACCTTTGCGACCGCATCGCGGTCGAAGGGCCGGAGATTCCTCTCTTCACACTTGGTGCGCACGAAGCTGGCATATTTGAGTATGTTTTCGGGGTTCCTGTCCATACGGTTTTCATAGTCGGCCTTTACCTTGAACAGCTCCCTGTACTCCTCGTCGAGATTGTAGAGCAGGTAGTAGAGGCGTGGATTGCCCACCAGTATAATCTTCACATTAAAGGGAATCGGCTCGGGTTTCAGCGTGACCGTTGAAATCAGGCGGTACTGCTCCCATACATCCTCTATCTTTATCTCCCTGTCCTTTATCGCCCTCTTCAACGCATCATATGAGAAGATGTTCTTGAGCAGTTCAAGGGCGTCTATGACCAGGTAGCCGCCGTTTGCCTGCTGGACCGAGCCGGCCTTGATCATGGTGAAATCGGTCATCGCCACCCCGTACTGCAGCTTGTGCTCAACCCTTCCGAACAGGTTGTAATATGTGGGGTTGTTCTCGATCACCACAGGGGCGCCTTTTGAGTCGCGGTTGTTGACGAATACGTTTACGGAATACCTTATGAACGAAGGTTCCGTCCTGGGCGGCTTCATGAACGGCATCGGGGCCGGCTGCTCTTCCTGCGGTTTGAAATCCTCAAGGTGCTCCAGGATGTCCTCCCTGACTTCGTCGAGATACCCTGTCACCTGCGGATTGCCGCCGTATTTGCTTTTCAGTTCGTCGATTCTGTGGCCCACGGAAGCGAGGGTCGCCTGCCGTTCAAGGTCTTTCATCAGGTCCTTGATCTTTTTCTCTTCCTGCCTCGCAAGCCTTATCAGGTCATCGAGTTTCTCCTGTAGTTCCCTGCCTATGGTTTCTATCTTCTTCTTTACATCGGGTTCGAGGTTTTCATATTCCTCCTCGCTCAATGTCTCCCCTGTCTTCTTCACGGGGACGAGCACCAGCCCGCTGACCGTCTTGCGGAGGGTGAAGTCCTTTTCCCTGGCCTCCCTTTCAAGGTCCGCAAAATGCTTTTTCTGTTTCTGCTGGAAGTCCTCGAGTATCTTGGTCTTCTGTTTTTCGTATTCCTTTGATTCGAATACCTTGGGTATCTCCTGCCGCAGGGAGGTGATCATTTCTTCCATATCCTTCTTGAATGTAAGCCCCGTTCCCGGCGACAGCTTTATGGCGCGGGGCATGTCCTGGTTCTTGAAATTGTAGATGTAACACCAGTCGTCTGGCGCGGGCTCGCTCCTTGCCTTTTCATCCAGTATCGTCTTTATGGTGGTAAGCTTGCCCGTGCCGCTCTCACCGAGAATATATATGTTGAACCCGTGGCTGTCGATGCCGAGGCCGAACTCCAGTGCATTGAGCGCCCTTTTCTGGCCTATGGTCTCCTTCAGGGGGGAAATATCGTCTGTTGTATTAAACGGCAGATCGGCCGGCGTACAACTGTGGTACAGCTTCTCCTTGCGGACTTTCTCCAGCATGCGTTGACCTCCTCACCCGGTTAAGGATTTAAAAGCGGGATTCACGGTACAGGTTACAGGATACAAGATATGGACTTCAAGATGCAAGATTCGCGCTTATCCGCGGGGATGGTGTTCCTTGTGAATCTTTTTCAGCCTCTCCGGTGTCACCCTCGTGTATATCTGGGTGCTCGATATGTCCGTATGCCCGAGCATCTTCTGCAGTGCCCGCAGGTCGGCGCCTCCGTCAAGGAGGTGGCTTGCAAAACAGTGCCTTAATGTGTGCGGTGAGATGTTTGCCGACAGGCCGGTTGAATATTTCTTGATGAGCTGCCATAACCGCTGCCTGGTCATGGGCCTGCCGCCCTTTGCAAGAAACAGGAAGCGGCTGTTTCTCTTCCTGAGTATGCCGGGCCTCGACTCTTCAATGTATTGCTTTATCGTCGCCAGGGCCGTCTCGTTCACGGGAACAACGCGCTCCTTTGAGCCCTTGCCCCTTACCGTGATGAATCCGGCTTCAAAGTTTATGTCGTTCATCTTTATGCTGATCACCTCGCTCGCCCTCAGCCCCGACGAATAAATGGTCTCAAGTATGGCCCTGTCCCTGAGAGAGAGTTTCCTGCCGCCGGGTTTCTCGAGCAGCGTGGAGACCTCGTCCGTTCCGATGACCCTGGGAACGCGTTTCCATCCCCTCGGGGTCGCGAGGTTTTCAAGAGGGTCTTCCTCCATCATGCCCTCGAGCAGCATGAATCTGCAAAAGCCCCGCAGCGCGGCGATATTCCTTGCAAGCGTGGAAGACTGGTTGCCGGCATCACGCAGATGATTCATGTATGAAGTGATGTCGCTTCTTCCGAAGCCCGTAATCCGTTTGCCGCGACTCTCCAGGTAGTTCCAGAACTTCTGAATATCATGCCTGTATGATTCCAGTGTGTTATCCGCAAGGCCTTTTTCGACTGTAAGATAATTCAGGAATTTCTCCACCGGATCCGTCATGGTTTAAAGATACAGGATTTGAGGGGCCGGAAGCAAGATTCAGGACCGGAGCCGCATGATCAGCCTGTACAGTCCCGGGTATTCGTCCCCGCATTGTGATATATCCTCTTTCAACAGTCTCAGCGCCTCGGGGACATATTTCAGGAAATATTTCTTTCCTTTCACCGACGACAGGAATCCATAGGCCCCGAGCGCCTGCATATGCCTCTGGAGCCTGCACGGCAGCAGTGTATCACGGAAACGGTTCCCGTCGTAGGCCCATCCCGGTTTTCCGGCCGCTTTATCAATATAATACCTGACGAGGCGGTCTCTCATATCGTCCTGAAGACGGTGGTAGGGGTCCCACAGTACGGATGCGGCGTCATAGGCGGGTGGCCCCATTCTCGCGCCCTGAAAGTCTATGAGGCGCATCTCCCCTCCCTTCATGACCATGATATTGCGGCACTGCAGGTCGCGGTGAATCACGGCCCTGGGGAATGAATCGACCCTGAGGGCAAGCCTGTGAAATTCCCTTTCAAGACCGGCCGGGTTTTCGATACGTGTATTCATCAGGTCCCTGACGAATCTGCCGATAAAATAATCCGTCTCCCAGCGCAGATGCCCGTAGTCGAATATCCTTTCACTGAGCAGTGGGCATTCCTGCACGTGCGCTGTCAGGTCAGTGTGAAGCATGAGCATGAGATCAATGACGCGCCTGTAAATATTCTCTGTTTCCGCGTCTTCACGGGGGCATTTCAGATAACTGTAAAGGGAAATATCCCCCGCATCTTCAAACACGGCCTGCCTCCTGCCTGCATCCGCCTCTATCAGGCGCGGAACAGGAACGGAATGTCTGCTGAAAAACTCCGTGTACTCCATGTGGCGTTCAAAATCAGGGTCATCGCCTCCGCACTGCATGAGCACCGTTGATTCATTGCCCTTCCTGATCCTGTAATATCTCCTGTCCGAACCCCCGTCGCCGATGGGCTGCCCGCCGCTTCCGCCGGGCCCCGCTGTTTCCGGCTCGCCGATGTCTATCCTGAACGCCGGGCCCACGATGCAGTTTTCAAGCCTGGAAGGTTCACGGACCTCTCCGGCCCCTGTGCCGATACGGGTGCCCCGGAGCAGGATGCAGTTTTTCAGCGACACGCCCCTGTCGATCATGCACCCGGATTCAATCACCACGTATCCCTGCAGGTCGATATTGATGCACCCCCTGACCGACGGATGGATATACACCGCTTCGCCCTCGTTCCTCAGCGAACGGAACACGGCGTAGGCATATGCGGCAGGCCTGCCTATGTCGGTCCAGTAACAGCCTGTTGCATCAAATGTGCCTATCCTGCGTCCGGCACTGAGCGCACTCATCCACGCATCGGTAACACCGGAGGCGCCTCCCGGAAGAAAGTCTATGAATTCAGGCTCATACACCGCCACACCCGTGAAGGCCATGAGTCTGTCCCCGGCCCCTGCACGGCGATTAACCCCCCGGAGCAGTCCCCGCCCGTCCACAGAGAGGTTGTTGAACTCCGGACAATCATGAACCGCGAGCGTCGCGGAATTCCCCGATGAGCGGTGATGTTCGAGCAGACTCCATATGTTTATATCCGAGAGCACGTCCGAATTATGCACAAGGAAGGTCCGCTCCTTTAAAAGCCCTTCCGCATTTTTCAGAGCGCCCCCCGTGCCGAGCATCTCCTTCTCGGGGAAAAGCACGATCCTGTCCTTCAGGCGGCAGCGTGAGACCCATTCTTCCACGGCCTCTTTTTTGTGATGAACGTTTATCCCTATTTTTCCGAACGGAAGGGAAGATACCTTATCAAGGACATGCTGCAGCACGGGCCTGCCCAGGACAGGCACAAGGGGTTTGGGGATATGTTCCGTCACCGGCCTCAGCCTCTCGCCCCTGCCGGCGGCCGGGATGAAAATATTTATTTCATCATTATTCATAAATCAGGTATTTCCTCCGCTTTCTCCTCCTGAATTCAAGACACTCCGCCTTCCACCGCTCCTCCATTTCATTCAGCGGCCTGCCGGCCTCCAGGTCCCTTCTGAAGCGGTCCGTGCCTGCAAGTATGTCTATGGGCATTTTTTCCGTCTCATACTCGTATGGAGGCCGTTTCCATTCAAAATGCCCCGGATAGAGCTCAAGAACCGCCATGATGACCGCAACGCCTGTCTTGAACGGCCTGAACCTCTCCCTGGCGGTGACATGAATCTGTGCTCCCCCGCAGAGCCTGCCGGCATGCTTCTGAAAGGTCGGCTGGAAAAACAGCGGCCTGAACACGACACCGGGGAGCCTGAATGCCCGGAGCCTTTTCACAAGGTCCCCGGGTCTGATAAAAGGCGCGCCGAATATCTCGAACGGGCGTGTTGTGCCGCGGCCCTCGCTCAGATTGGTGCCTTCAAGCAGGCACATTCCCGGATACACCGCGGCGGTATCCGGCGCGGGCATGTTCGGGGAAGGCATGACCCACGGCAGGTCCGTCTCGTCAAACCACGCCTTCCGCCTCCAGCCCTGCACCGGGATCACGTAGAGGTCAAGCGAGGGGTGAAACTCCTCCTTCAGATAACAGGCTATTTCCCCGGCGGTCATCCCGTGCCGCACGGGCAGGGGACGCCTGCCCACAAAAGACGCAAACGCCGTATCAAGCACAGGCCCTTCGGTGATTGCGCCCCCGATGGGGTTCGGCCTGTCAAGCACGGCAACGGACCTGCCGGCCTCGCGGCATGCCTGCATGCACAGATCCATCGTCCATATAAAGGTGTAATAGCGGGAGCCGACATCCTGGATGTCGATTATCATCACATCAATATCCGCCAGCATGAAGGGCTCGGGTTTGCGGGTACGGCTGTAGAGGCTGTAGACCGGGAGCCCTGTCTTTTCATCCCTGAACCCCTTCCATTCCACCATGTTGTCCTGTGTCTCCCCGCGGATCCCGTGCTGGGGGCCGAACAGGGCCTTCAGGCGGATTTTTTTCGACTCAAGCAGGCAGTCGACCGCATGTTTCAGTCTCCTGTTCACGGACGCCGGATTCACAAGAAGACCCGCCCGCGAACCCTTCAATGTCCGCGGCCAGCTTTTCTCAAAAACGTCCAGGCCTGTCTGTACGCTGTGTGTCACCATGCTTTCCTGTTCCGGATATTCTACCTGAACCCGTTATTTTTGTTGAAATCCCGTTCCCCCGCCGCCGGCGGTGTTTTCCTGCCGAAGCAAGGGTATGATTGACAAGGCGCTCATCGAGAGAAAACACGGGAAGACAGAGGCTAAAACCTGTAGATAACCATCCCGGTCAGGAGTTTCGGATAAAAGTATGTGGACTTGGGGGGCATCCTGTGCCCGGCAAGCGCTACTTTCCTGACATCATGAATCTTCGTGGGGTTGAGAAAAAAGACGGCCTCAAAGGAACCCCGTTTCGCCCTTTTCACGGCAATGTCGGGGTCCATTTCATATTCATAACGGCCGACCCTCAGCAGTTTCTCGAATATAAATTTGTGCAGCACGGATACATCGAGATTTTTCAGGCATTCAGGCAGGTCCACGTCTATTATGTCCGGGGATTTGAGCAGCAGGGCATAGTATGTGTCCGCATTGGTGAGGAACATTCCGAATGAGCGGGGGCTGTCCTGCATTACTTCGAACATCCGCTGCCTTATACGCTCTTCGGATGTTCCGTCCGCGCTTATTTTCCGGACATCGAAATATCTCCCGAGAGTCTCTCTTGCGTTGATATCAGAGTCTATCTCCACAATGCGGTGCGTGGGCAGCAGGGTCAGGCCGTCCTCCTCCATGTTGGAAAGAAACATGAGCACATAATTGAAAGGTTCCCGCCCGGTCTTGTTCAGCCTCCCGGCCTCCATCTCTTTCATGAATGAAAGCGCTGTTTCATAGCGGTGATGGCCGTCCGCTATGAAAATGTCCCTGTCGGAGATGTCCTTTTTTATTGCCCCGATTGAAGAGGGGTCGCTGATCCGCCAGAGGCGGTGCATGAAGCCGTTGCCGTTGGATGCCTCAATGAACGGCTCGTTCCGTACCGTGTCCTCGAGGATGGATGAGGCGAGCCCGTCGCTGCTGCTGTACAGGGAGAAAATAGGGCTGGTGTTTGCGTTGCAGTAACGCAGGATGTTCAGCCTGTCCGACTTGGGCTTTGAATAGGTCATCTCGTGCGGATGAATCCTGCCGGTTTCAGGCTCTTCAATCCTCACGGCGCCGAGAACCCCCCTCGTCTTTTTTGTCCGCCCGTTTATTTCGTAGCTTATCTCGTAACAATAAAACGAGGGCTCCGTGTCGCTTATCAGAATCCCCTGCCTGAGCCAGTCTGAAAGGTATGCCGCTGCCCTTGTGTAGCGGTTTTCACGCTCGTTGTCGCCGTCCATGTCCCTGCCGAAGTCAATGCGGATGATGTTGTAAGGGCTCCTGTTGTAGAGCGCGTCCTTGAGGTCATGCGTAACCACGTCGTAAGGAGGCGCCACGGTGGATGACGCATCCACTTTTTCAGGATTGTACAGAATGCCTTTGAATGGGATTATTTCCGCCATGGTTATGCAGCATTAAGATTAACATTGAGCGCGGAAAAATTTCAAACGTGTTGCCTTTTCATATCATGGAAAATTAAAATATTGAGCTATGTCGTTATTCCGGAAGTTGGCAGACTATCTCAGGCTTATAAAGTTCTCTCATTCTGTTTTCGCCCTTCCATTTGCATTTACGGCGGCTCTTATCGCAGCGGAGGGAATACCGGCGTTTTACCAGATATTCTGGATAACCGTTGCAATGGTCGGAGGGCGCTCGGGCGCAATGGGAATGAACAGGATAATCGACAGGAAGATCGATGCGCTCAATCCAAGGACCAGGAACAGGGAGCTTCCCAAGGGGGTTATAAAAACACGTGAAGCGCTGTTTTTTACCGTTATCGCCTTTGCATTCCTGGTGCTGGCGGCCTATAAACTGAATCCGCTGTGTTTCAGGCTCTCTCCGCTGTTCATACTTGTGCTGTTCGTCTATTCCTACACCAAGAGGTTTACGTGGCTTTGCCACATAGTGCTCGGAATCGCGCTTTCACTCGCTCCGCTGGGGGCGTGGATCGCGATAAGAGGGACATTCGACATCGAGATACTGCCCCTGTGCGTGGCGGTCATGTTCTGGGTTGCCGGCTTTGATGTGCTTTACGGCCTGCAGGACATGGAATTCGACAGGAAACAGGGCATTTATTCCATCCCGAAGGTGTTCGGCATAAGGCCGTCGCTCTGGATAGCAAGGTTGTTCCATATCATCACGATAGCCCTGCTCCTGAGCATACTGCGGATTTTCGACCTGTCGGCCATTTATTTCCTGGGTGTCCTGATAGCGGCAGGGCTCATGCTGTATGAACACACACTCATAAAACCTTCCGACCTGAGCAAACTCGATATTGCCTTTTTTAATATGAACGGTTATATTAGCATTACTGTTTTCGTGTTTACGCTGTTTAATTACCTGATTCCTTTACGTTAAAGCGGATGGGAACCTTTCCCCTTTGGGCAGAGGGGAGGCTTGATAATCCTTAAAAAACAACAGGAGGTAAAAATGAGCAGGTTCATGAAAGTGAAAATCTTTGCAGTATTCGCCGTGGTCTTTGCAATGCTGGCATTCTCCGGACATGATGCGGATGCCTCATCCAAAAAGGTGTACGTCACAAACGCCGGCAACAACACCGTCTCAGCCATCGATACCTCAAGCAACAAGGTTGTTATGACGGTGAGGGTGGGTGTATGGCCTGCGGGGATAGCCATTGACCGTGACAGCGGCAGGGCGTACATTACCAACTCAAGCGAGGGTGACAGCACCGTCTCCGTCATCGACCTCAAGAGCAATTCCGAACTGGCCAAGATAAAGGTCGGGACCTCCCCCATGAATGCGGCGGTGGATGCTTCCACCAAGCGTGCATTTGTAACCAATACCGAGGACCCAGCACAGACCATAACCGTAATCGACCTTGCAAAGAACACCGTGAAGGGAACCGTGAAGGTCGGCGCCGGACCGTTTGACCTGGGGATAGTCGGCATGAAGCTGTTTGTGAGTAATGTGGGCGAAAACACGGTCGCGGTTATTGACATTACACCGGGCAACATACTGAAGGTGACGGAAAAAATAAAGGTGGGCGCCCTGCCTGTCAACATGGATGTCGACCCGGCCTCCGGGAGGGTGTATGTGGCCAATCACGGCGACAATGCTGTGACGGTTATTGATGCCGCAAGCAATAAAGTGACGGCGACCGTGAAAGTCGGCACCAAGCCGTGGGACCTGGCTCTGGATTCCGCAAACAAGAGGCTGTATGTCACCAACAGGTTCGGCGACAGCGTTTCCGTCATTGATACATCAAGCAACAAGGTGGTGAATACCATAAAGGTGGGCAAGGAGCCGATCGGCATAGCCGTAGATTCCGGCAGCAAGAAGCTTTACGTGGTCAACCACGCGGATGTATCACTCTCCGTAATCGATACCGCAAGCAACAAGATCACGGGAACAGTGAAACTGGCTCCTTCCACGGACAGCAATTATGCGGGTTCCCCATGGAGCGTTGCTGTTTTTTAAGCTGACGATTCAAGACTTCACACACCACAAACTCCGCATCCCCTCTCCCTTTCCGGGGGACGGGGGATGCGGATTATTCCTCAATACGGAAATACAGTAAGGCCCCGGCGACGCAGAAGACAAAAGGAGCTATCCAGGGGGCGAGCCAGGGAGGCAGGCTGCCCGCGTTGCCGAGCGATATGCTTACGGAGTACACAAGCCAGTAGCAAACCGCAATAATCACCCCCAGTCCCGCGGCCCTGATGCCCCCTCCCCACCTGGTGTTCAGTGCGAGCGGTATGCCGAGGAGGATCATGATGAAGCTTATTGTGGGATAGGCGAGCTTTTCATAAAGGCGCACAATGTACTTGAGATTTCTGAACCCCGCCTTTTCAAGCCGCGTGTAATACGCCCTGAGTTCAAGAAAGTTCATTTCTTCCGGTTTTTTCATTTCTTCCCTGAAAATCTTCGGCTCTTCCAGCGACGTGTAAATAAGGGATTTGTATTTTTCGGTTGTGTTTTTCCTGAAATCAAAGACCGTGACGTTCCTGAGCTCCCACCGTTTATCCGACCATATCCCCTCGTCCGCCTCTATTCTCCTCTCCAGCCCGAAAGACCGGTCAAAGGAGAATATGCTTGTCTTTAATATCCTGTTTTCATTTTCTATAAAACCGTCAATGCGGATGAGGCTGCCGTCGATGCCCTTCAGCCACAGGGCCCGCCGGCTGTGAATGATCCTGGGTGATTCCCTGAGTATCTCCACCTTTCTGATCCATGCCGCCTTTCTCGTCGCGGCCGGAACCACTGTCTCGCCTAAAAACAGGGCGGTCCCCGTGATAATGATTCCTATGACGAGAAAACCCGAAAACAGCCTTTTCACGCCGGCGCCCGATGCCCTGATGATTATTGTTTCCCTCCATCTTGAGGCTATTCCGATGGTGATGAGAACGGAAAACAGCGAGGCAAAAGGCAGGGAATACAGAATCACCTGCGGGGTCTGCAGCAGGAGGTACTCGATGATCAGGTACAGGGGCGGGTTTTCGGCAAAAAACTCGCCGGCCTTGTCAAAAAACTCCACGGTTGTGGAGACCGCGGTAAAGCCCGCGACTATGATAATGAAATACCTGAAGAATTCTTTGAAAAAATATCTCCTCAGAATTTTCATGATCCTTTGTTAAAATCTCCCTATGGGCCTGTCTCTGCAGGCAATGTAGAAGAACACGCCTGCAACGATACCGAAAAACATGTTCGGGAGCCATTCTCCCAGGAAGGGGGAAAGCCTGCCCGACTTTGCGAATGTTTCACCCATGATAAGCAGTATGTAATAAAGAATAAGCAGGGCCACACTTAAAGAAAACCCGCCGAGACGCCCTGTCTTTCCGACTTTGTTTGCCAGCGCGGGGGCCAGAACGCCGAAGATCAGGCATGCAAACGGAAGGGCCAGTCTCCTGTTCAGTTCGATATTCCATAAAAGCACTTTCTTGCGGCCGTTCCACAGATCGGTTGTCCTGACCTCATCGGCCTTTGTTTTACCCGGGGATTCGATGCCGGTGGAGAGCACGAAGTCATATTCGGAAAAGGTTATCTCCGAGGATGTATTGTCTCTGAATGTATGGATCAGGCCGTCATACATCGTCAGCTTTATCAATCCCTCCTGGGGATTTGAAACTATGGTGCCGCTCTTCGCCACTATTACGGCGGGTTCATCCCGGGCGCTCTCTGCATCCCTGTAGACGAATATCCCCCTGAATACATTGTCCGATGGTATCTCATTGACGAATATAACCGAGCCCTTGAATACATCGGAGAATGTGCCTTCCTCAAAGGTCATGGAAGCCTTTTTCAGTATGGCCTCCTGGAGGGTGTGTTTGAAAGACTGCATGCTGCGGGGCAGCAGGTAAAGGCTCATGAACAGGAGAATGAAAAAACACGCCGCCGAGAGCGTTATCGCGGGCCGGGATATGGACGGAAAACTCATGCCGCTTCCCTTCAGAACCACTATCTCGCTGTCCGCGGCCATTCTCCCGTATGTAAGAAATGCGGCTATGAGGATGGCCATGGGAGCGGAAAGCAGCAGTATCGACGGCTGCAGGTACCAGAAGACTTTCACTATGTCCGTGAAATCCGCTCCCTTCCCCATAAAGAGCCTTGACAGCCTCAGAAACTTCTCCATGAAGAGAAGCACCGACAGTGACAGGATGATCACAATAAAATTGCGGGAAAGCTCTTTTAATATGGACCTGTGAATTATCATGAAGTCAACCGGATAATTATAGCAAACTTATACTTTTACGCCGGTGACCGACAGGACGTCGCGCCTGAGCGCCTCCAGGCGGCCCAGGAACTCCTTCCTGTCCCTGTGGCCCATGAACCGGCCCGACAGGGCCGCAACATCCGACTGCGCGGCGATCACCTGCTCCTCGTTCAGCCTCAGAAACGTCTCCAGTTTCCGGAGGTATTCATATGCGTTATAAAGTATGCCCTCGGCAGAGCGGTCAAGCAGCTTTTCTTCCGCCAGCCTCCTGACCGCCCCCAGGGTGTTCCGGACCAGTATGCCCGGGTGTGCGCGGGCATGGTGAAGCTGCAGGAACTGGACATGAAACTCTATCTCTTCTATGCCGCCCGGCCCGAGTTTTATGTCCGGGCCCTCCGGTTCATGCGAAAGCTCCCTTATTATCCTGTCCCTCACTGCGGCGATATCGTCCTTTTTTACATCTCTCCCCCGCTGCAGGATCACGTCTTTCGTCATCCTGATAAAATCCCGGCCGAGTTCGGCGTTTCCGGCCACAGGCCTTGCCTTGAGGAGGGCCTGTATCTCCCAGTTCCTGGCGTTTTTAAGATAGTAGCTTCTGTATCCCTCCAGGTTTTTGACGAGTATGCCCTTTGAACCGTCAGGTCTCAACCTCGTATCCACGTTGTACAGCAGCCCCATATCCGTATATGACGCAAGCTCCTTCATTATCCTCTCGGCGGCTGTCATGGCCTCGGTGGTCTCGGAAACAAAGACCATGTCAATGTCGGACCCGAAGGTCATCTCCCGTCCTCCAAGTTTCCCGAGGGCTATCACGGACAGGCCCCTGCAGCGGTTCCTGTTGACGATCGCCCGGATAACAGCCTCTGCAACGTGTGACAGGGCAGTGAAGAGGTCTTCCGTCTTCAGGATACCAAGGAGGAATAATATCCCGAGGCGCACCTCCTCGCACCTCCTGTAACGGGCGAGCTCTGAATTGAAGTTATCGCCGGAGTGAACGCTCCGCTGGAGCTTTTCTTCGATTTCCCCGAGGCTCTTCAGAATGCTCCATTCCTCTATCAGCATGTCGAGATAGTACTGGCTGCTGAGGAATATCCTGCTCAGATACGGGCTCAGGGAGAACATCCTTATGATGCCCTCCATCAGCTCATTCTGTTCCATAAGAGCCGTGAGATGCACGGTCTTGATATGATAGGTCGTCAAAAGGCTCTCAAGCCCTGCCAGCGCCCTGTCAGGGCTTTCCGCGCTCAGCGCGTTTTCAAGAAGCCCGGGGAGCACCCTCCTTGTTACGGACCGTTCCTGGGTGGTCCGGAACGCGCCGGCATGTTCTCTTATGGCCTTCAGATGCGCCGCGCATTTGCCGGGATTGCCCACCTTTCTGAATGAAAGGTAACCCCTGATCTCCCTGTCGCTCAGCTCGCCTTCGAGCAGGTTCCGCGCCTCGGCATGGACATCCTCGCGGGTGCCGAGCAGGGAGTTGTACATATTCTTGACCTGCATCCTCCTGAGGCGCAGATCCTCGAGGAAATCGGTCTCCGAAGAAAAGCCCATGGACTTTGCAAGGCATCTCATCTCCCCGGCGGATGAGGGGAGGGTATGTGTCTGGAGGTCTTCCTTCATCTGGAGGAAGTGTTCAACGCGCCTGAGATGGAGGTAATTCTCACGGAGTATCCCGAGGTCGTTTGCCGGGACGATGTTCATCCGTCTCAGCGCCTCGACCGCATCAAGTATCCTGTGGGTCCTGAGCTGACCGTTGCCGGAGGCATACAGCAACTGGAACGTCTGGATGAAAAACTCGGCCTCCCTGATGCCCCCGTAACCGCGCTTGATATCGTCGAGGGTCAGCGTGGAGTCTATCTTTTTCTTCAGGCTCCGGATTTCTTCTATCTCGGGGTAATCCACTGTCTTTTTCCAGACAAAGGGTTCAATGGTTTCAAGAAACGCCTTTCCAAGGCCCGCGTCTCCGGCCACGGGACGGGCCCTTATGAGGGCCATTCTCTCCCATGTGCGGCCCCATGATTCATAATAGGTCCTGTATGCCCTGAGCGGAAGCGCGATATCGCCTTTCTGCCCCTGCGGCCTCAGCCTGAGGTCCACCCTGCACGCAATGCCGTCCTCTGTCTGGGAAGAAAGCATCCTGTTGAACAGCTCGATCGCCCTGCAGTAGAATTCATGATTGCTGATCCTGTTGCCTGTTATGCCGGAGGGATTTAATATGCCCGAGGTCTGTCCGTCACCGTCGCCGTAAACCGCCATCAAATCCACATCAGAGCTGTAATTGAGCTCTTCCCCCCCCAGCTTGCCCACTGCGATCAGTGCAACAGCCTTCTCCGCGGGCTCACCGAATCTCTGCCTGTTCAGTTGCAGCGCCCATGCAAGCGACAGCGAGATAACCGCTTCTGCGAGCAGGGTGAGTTCATACATGGAGGCGCGGATATCAGTCTCACCGGTAATGTCCCTGAGCGTGATCCTGAGAAGCCAGCGTTTCCTGAAGAGCCTCAGGGTCCTCATCATCTCCCTGATGTCAGCCCGTCCGCCTCCGGGAAGCTCTTTTCCGGCCGTGTCCTCAAGCACTCTCTTTGTGACAGGATTGCGGATTTCATTCAGAGCGGCGTAAAGCTCCTCCGGACATGCAATGCAGTAATTCGCAAGGAACCGGCTCACGGCAAAGAGGCCGGCCACAGCCGGCAGGTGAGGGAAAATATGTTCCGTGTCCGGATTCAGCTCAACGAACCTGAGCAGGTTCCTTTCGGCCCTTTCAGGGTCCGGCGCAGCGCGGGCGGCTTCTGAAATTTCTTTATGTGTTTTCCGGTCGATAGCCATCAGAGTGAGTGTAACGTGCGGATAAAGCGCAGGTGAAGCGGAGGCGCCTGCGAGCAGCGCCGGGATAATTTTCCGGGCACGCCGACACCGGTTTTCCCCCGGTGGCTGAATAATTTTATTTTTGATAATATAACTATCCGTACTTGCATTATGGATAGAATAATCAAAACAGGAGGAAAATGCCATGAAGATGATAACCGCCATCATTAAGCATTTCAAACTCGATGACGTGAGAAAGGCCCTGACGGACACCGGCGTACAGGGAATGACCGTTATAGAGGTGAAGGGTTTCGGCAGGCAGAAGGGCCATATGGAGGTTTACAGGGGCGTGGAGTACGAGGTGAAATTTCTCCCGAAGATAAAGATAGAGGTCGTTGTGCCTGACGAGAAGGCCGATGAAGTCGTAAAGACGATAGCGGAATCAGCAAAGACCGGCGAGATCGGCGACGGCAAGATATTTGTTTACAACCTGCAGGAAGTGGTGAGGATCAGGACGGGGGAAAAGGGCGAAGCGGCGGTATAGTTTCCAACCGGATGAAGGACGTAATAACCATAGACGGCCCTTCGGCGGCGGGGAAGGGCACTGTATCGAAGATACTCGCCCGCAGGCTCGGATACAGATATCTCGACACAGGCGCGCTGTACCGGGCGGTGGCATGGAAGGCAAAGGAAGCGGGAATCGACCCCGGAGATCAGGAGGCCGTAGCGGGGATGTTGAAAGATATAAATATCACCTTCAACAATGACAGGGTTTTGGTCGACGACATGGATATTACCCGGGAGATAAGGACAGCTGAAATCGGGGAGTTGAGCTCCAGGGTTTCCGCAGTGCCTGCCGTAAGGGAAATACTCCTTGCCCTGCAGAGACGGATATGCCGTCAGGGCCGGGTTGTGATTGAGGGAAGGGACACCGGCACGGTGGTCTTCCCCGAGGCGGGGAACAAGTTTTTTCTTGATGCAGCCATTGAAGAAAGGGCGAGGAGGAGATATGAGGAACTGAAGTCCTCGGAGCCGGGGATAACGATGGAGAGGACGATTGAAGACATAAAAAAAAGGGACCTCAGGGATTCATCGCGAAAGGTATCGCCCTTGAAAAAAGGCCCTGATATGGTTTATATAGATTCAACCGGTCTGACCGTGGAAGAGGTTGTGAAAAGGATCATGGATTGCCTGGATAAGAAGGATGAGGTTGTTCTTTGACGTGCTGTATAAGATAGTCGCCCTGATTGTAAGGGCCGTATGCCTTGTCAACGGCGGACTTGAAGTGAAAGGCAGGGAAAACATCCCGCGCGAGGGCGGCGTTATCATTGCCGCAAATCATATAAGCTATCTTGATCCTCCCGTGATAGGGGCCGTGCTTCCGAGAAGGGGCACTTTCATGGCAAGGAAGGGGCTCTTTGAAATTCCGGTTCTCGGCAGGATAATAAGACCTGCCGCATTCCCGGTGGACAGGGACAGGCCGCGCCCCTCGATGATCAAGGAGGCGGTGGGAAGACTCAAAAGGGGCGAGCTCATTGTCATGTTTCCCGAGGGCCGGAGAAGCGAAACCGGGCAGTTGCTCGAGGCCAAGCGCGGCATAGGCGTGATTGCAGGCCTCAGCAGGGCGCCGATTGTTCCCACTCTGATTTCAGGCTCTGACAAGGCATTGCCCGTCGGAGCCAGGTGGCTGAGACGGGCGAAGATAACGGTGGTTTTCGGAAGGCCGATGTATTATACTTCTACAACGGAGCGGAAAGGGTACGGCGGGCACGTCCAGCATAAGGAGATAGGCGGCGGAATCATGGAGGCCATAGGGGAGCTGAAACGGGAATATGCGGATGACAACCGCAGGTAGAGTCCGTTTTTTCATGCCGGCGGGCGATATTTTATGCAGTGGTAGGGTATACTATCATCAATTCGTTTTTAAGGAAATTTCTGTCAGGAGGTAATATAATATAAACCATGGAATTACAAATGAACGACCTGGAAAAATTTTATGCGGATTCTTTCAAGGGGCTGAAGCCCGGCGCAATAACAAAGGGCAAGGTTATACAGATTAAACAGGACGGCGTCATAGTGGACGTGGGGTCCAAGAGCGAGGGATTCATCCACGTCAGCAAACTCGTGGAGAATGAGCACAGCCGTCTAAAGCCCGGAGATGAAGTCGAGGTATTTGTCGAGAACCTCAGCGACGCCAACGGCTTTGTCAAGCTTTCAAGGCAGAAGGCAGAAGGGGTAAAGGCCTGGGACATGATAGAGGACGTATACAAAAAGGGCCTTACAGTGGAGGGCCGTATCACCGGCAAGGTCAAGGGCGGAATGACCGTGAATATCAAGGGAATAAACGCCTTCCTGCCGGGTTCCCAGATAGACCTCAAGGCCCCGAAGAACACAGACCACCTCATCGGACAGACATACACTTTCAAGGTGCTGAACATCAACCAGAGGGGCCCCAATGTAATCGTATCGAGACGGGTGCTGCTCGAAGAGGAACGCGAGAGGCTCAGGGAGCAGACGCTCGCCAGGCTCAGGGAAGGACTGCTCATAGAAGGGACGGTCAAGAATCTCACGGACTACGGGGTCTTCATCGACCTTGGCGGACTGGACGGCCTGCTTCACATATCCGACATGTCATGGGGAAGGATCAGCCACCCGGGCGAACTGTTCAGCATCGGCGACAGGGTTGAAGTGGTTGTGCTTACCTTCAACCGCGAGACCAGCAAGGTCACACTCGGCTATAAACAGAAAAAGCCCGACCCGTGGACGACGGTCGAGGAAAAATACCCTCCCGGGAAAAAGGTGACCGGCAAGGTCATCACCACCACTGACTACGGCATGTTCGTGGAGCTCGAGGAAGGCGTCGAGGGTCTTATCCATGTTACGGAGTTCGACTGGGTCGAAAAGTCCATAAAACCATCCAAGTATTACTCTGTGGGAGACAAGCTGGATGCCGTTATAATAAAGGTCAACAAGGATGAAAAGAGAATATCCCTCAGCATAAAACAGCTTAAACCCAACCCCTGGCAGATTGTAAAAGAGAAATACTCCGTGGGCCAGAAGGTTACCGGCAGGGTGAAGAGCTTTGCCGATTTCGGGGCGTTTATCGCCCTGGAGGAAGGAGTGGATGCCCTGCTTCACATATCCGACATATCATGGAGCAAGCGTATAAAACATCCGTCCGACGTACTGAAAAAAGGAGAGGACATCGAGGTCGTCTTTCTGAACATCGAGCCTGAAAAGGAGAGGATATCGGTCGGGGTAAAGCAGCTGACCCCTGACCCGTGGACGGACAACATAGAGGCCAGATACAACCTGGGCGATACAGTAAAGGGAAAGGTGGTAAGCATCACCGATTTCGGCCTGTTCGTGGAGCTTGAGGACGGAGTGGAGGGTCTGATACACAACTCCGAAATCGAGAAAAACCCGGATGAAAAAACAGAGGAACTGTTCAGGATAGGAACAGAGTTGACCTCAAGGGTGATAAATGTCAATCCGGCGGAGAGAAAGATAGACCTCAGCATGAAGACCATGATCGGATGATGATCTCATGAAAAGAGTCCTGATCTTTTTTGCGGTAATCTTTGTGATTGTACTGCTGATCAGCCTTATGCTGACATTTTCCCGCACCGTCCCCCTCGGTGAGAAAGTCGCGATAGTGAGGGTGACGGGCGTGATTATAGATTCGGGCAGCGTAATTGAGGAATTAAAGGGTTATTCAAAGGACAGTTCAGTCAAGGCCATTGTCCTCAGGGTGGACAGCCCTGGAGGCGCCGTGGCGCCCTCGCAGGAGATATACCAAGAGATACTCAAGGTAAAGAAGAAGAAGAAGGTCGTTGTCTCAATGGGGTCCGTGGCAGCCTCAGGCGGCTATTACATCTCGGCGCCCGCCGACAGGATAGTGGCAAACGCCGGAACCCTGACCGGCTCTATCGGGGTGATCATGGAGATACCGAATGTCAGGGGGCTGATGGAGAAAGTCGGCATAGAGACAGAGGTGATAAAGAGCGGCAAGCACAAGGACATGGCCTCTGTCTTCAAGTCCATGACACCTGAAGAGAGAAGGATCCTCCAGGCGGTGCTCGACGACGTACACGAGCAGTTCATCAGGGCGGTCTCCGACGCAAGGGGCATGAAGTTTGAAGACGTCAGGAAACTCGCGGACGGACGGATTTTCACAGGCAGGAAGGCAAGGGAACTGGGGCTTGTGGATGAACTGGGCAATCTCCACGATGCCGTAATGCTGGCGGGTTCGCTCAGCGGTATCAGGGGCGAACCGGGGGTGGTCGAGAAAAAGGAAAAGTTCGGCTTTTTCGATCTGCTCAGGGGGGAACTGCCGGAGAGGCTGATAAACAGGGTCTTCCCCGGCATCAGGCTGAAGTACATACTTGCGTTGTAACCGGCCGGACAAACAAACTCTGAAACGGTCAGATTATTTATCATAGGAGGGATTTATGACGAAATCTGTTCTTATCGAAAAAATAGCCGAGAAAATAGACGGCCTGTCAAAAAAACAGACCGAAGTCATAATAGAGACCATCTTTGAAAGCATCAAGGAGGCCCTTGCAAAGGGCGGGAAGGTGGAAATAAGGGGATTCGGAAATTTCAGGCTCCGCAGCAGAAAGGCAAGAAAGGCCAGAAACCCCAAGACCGGCGAGAGCGTTGATGTGCCTCCCAAGAAGGTGCCCTACTTCAAAGTCGGTAAGGAACTCAGAGAGATGGTGAACAGGAATATCTGAACTCGTGTGACCTCTAAGTTTTCCTTGCAGCGGCATAGAAACATCGCCCGCGGGCGGTAGAGCCCGGAGGTTTTACGGCGACTCCCCTGCCGGCTTATGCAACATTAAGGTTTTCTCTCTGTTCACCCTGGGCCGCATACTGGCGGCGAGCACCTTTTTCCTCAGACGTATGGACAGCGGCGTTATCTCCACCAGCTCATCCTCCCTGATAAACTCTACGGCCTCTTCCAGGCTGAGGGTCTTCACCGGTATCAGCTGGAGCGCCTCGTCCGAGGCCGCGGCCCTGATATTGGTGAGCTTCTTCTCACGGGTGATGTTGACATTCAGGTCGTTTCCCCGGGAGTTCTCTCCCACGATCATTCCCTCGTAAACACGGGTGTTTTCCCTTATAAACAGAGTGCCCCTCGGCTGCAAGTGAAAGAGCGCATAGGGCGTGGCCTTCCCCGGCCTGTCCGCCACCAGTGCGCCCGTGCTTCTCCTGGTCATATAACCCTGCCACGGTTCATACCCGTCAAACAGGTGGTTCAGCAGCCCCGTGCCCCGCGTGTCGGTGAGGAACCTCGATCTGAACCCGATCAGTCCGCGCGAGGGTATCCTGAACTCGAGCCTCACCCTGCCGCGGCCGTTGTTCAGCATCCTGAGCATCTTTCCCCTGCTCGCGCCGGCCTGCCGGATTACGGCGCCGGCGTACTTCTCCGGCACATCAACGACCAGCAGCTCCATGGGCTCATACACAACCCCGTTTCTGGTCTTTGTAACGGTCTCCGGCATGGATGCCGACAATTCGTAACCCTCCCGCCTCATCATCTCGATCAGGATAGCCAGTTGGAGCTCTCCCCGGCCCATTACCCTGAATGCATCGGGGTTGTCGAAATCCACCCTGATGGATACATTGTAGAGAAGCTCTTTTTCGAGCCGTTCCTTCAGGTGCCTCGATGTGACGAATTTCCCCTCCCTCCCGGAGAAAGGCGACGTGTTGACGGAAAAGACCATTGAAATGGTCGGTTCATCCACCTTGATCTTGGGGAGGGGCCTGGGATTTTTCATGTCCGTGATGGTATCCCCTATGTTTACTCCCTCCATGCCGGCAAGGGCGATTATGTCACCCACGGATGCCTCCGCGGTTTCCACGCGCCGGAGCCCCTTGAACGTATAAAGCGAGGTGATCCGTGTTGCGTATACATCGCCGTTTCCCGCCGCCACGCCCACGGCATCCCCGGTGCGTACGGTGCCTGAAAATATTCTGCCGACGGCCAGCCTGCCCACATAGTCATTGTAATCGATGTTGGTAATCAGTACCTGCAATGGCCCCCGGCCGTCTCCTTCCGGAGCGGGGATGGTCTGCAGGATGAGATCAAAGAGGGGCATGAGAGTGCAGGGTTCATCCCGTATATCGAGCTGCGCGGTGCCTTTTTTTGCATTGGTATAAACTATGGGGAATTCCAGTTGCTCCTCAGCGGCGTCAAGGTCTATGAACATGTCGTAGACTTCATTCAGCACTTCCTGTATCCGCGCATCCGGCCTGTCTATCTTGTTGATCACCAGTATTGGAGGCAGGTTGAGCTCCAGCGTCTTTTTCAGCACGAACCTTGTCTGGGGCAGGGGACCCTCGGAGGCGTCCACGAGCAGCAGGACACCGTCCACCATCTTGAGCGTCCGTTCAACTTCACCGCCGAAATCCGCATGTCCAGGGGTGTCGACAATATTTATCTTCACCCCGTTGAAATCAACGGCGGTGTTTTTCGCCAGTATGGTGATTCCCCGTTCCCGCTCCAGGTCGGTGTTGTCCATGACACGCTCCATCACCGTTTCCGTGGAACGGAAGGTGCCGGCCTGTTTCAGCATGCAATCCACGAGCGTGGTCTTGCCGTGGTCCACATGTGCGATAATCGCGATATTTCTCAGATGTTCGTGTCTCATTACATGTCCTGATCCATTATTGACGGGGGACGGGCCGCCCACCTATGATACAACATGAGACATAATTATTCAGCCACGGAAACCGCCGGAATGCGCGGCCCGCTTGCAACTATTATTCCCACCTGGTAAAATTCTATACCTTAATGCGGCATAAACGTGCAGGGGAGGCTGTTCCGCCGCCGGCATTTTTATGCCACTGTAAGGTTATACTTTTATATCTGATATATCTGAGGGAGGGAGACATGAAGCCGATAGAAATAAAACCGGACATCTATCTGGTGGGCGCAATCGACTGGGCCGTAAGGGATTTCCACGGATATGTAACTCCGAACGGCACTACATACAACAATTATCTGATAATGGACGAGCAGATAACGCTTGTCGACACGGTCAAGCATGACTTTGTGCGCCATACCGTAAAAAACATCACGGCGCTGACCGATCCGTCGAATATCAGGAATGTGATCATAAACCATATTGAACCCGACCATGCAAGCAGTGTGGACAGGCTCATGTCGCTTGCGCCGGAGGCCACTGTTCATATAACCGCCAAGGGCAAAAAGGGGCTTGACAGGCATTTTGACACATCAAAGTGGAATTTCAGGATCGTCAAGACGGGAGACACGCTCAATACGGGCAAGTACACCCTTGCGTTTCTTGAAACGCCGATGCTCCACTGGCCTGATTCAATGATGACCTATGTCAAGGAAGCGAAACTGCTCTTCTCGCAGGATGCGTTCGGCCAGCATCTTGCGACATCTGCAAGGTTTGACGATGAATTCACGGAAGGCGCCTCGCTCTGCGAACTGGAGGATTCCATAATCGATTATTATGCGAACATTCTCATGCCCTTCGGGCAGCTCATCAAGTCAAAGCTCGAAGAGGTCCGGAAACTCGGACTCGAGATAGACATGATCGCCCCCGACCATGGAATAATCTGGAGAAAGGACCCGGGCAGCATAATACAGAAGTATCTCGACATGGCGAACGGCAAGGCGAACCTGGGTGTGTCGGTGATCTACGATACCATGTGGAACAGCACGGAGCGCATGACGGTACCGATAATGCAGGGTATAAGGGACGAGGGCATTGACTGCCGGGTGATAAAGCTCCGTTCCACGCCCATGAGCGCGGCGATAAAGGAATTCTGGAAGTCGAGGGGCTGCCTCATCGGGAGCCCCACCCTGAACAACATGCTGTTCCCGTCAGTGGCTGAATTCCTGGCGCATCTCAGGGGATTACGCCCAAGAGACAGGATCATGGGGGCATTCGGCAGTTACGGATGGGGCGGCGGTGCGGTAAAAGAGGCATATGAGGAATTCGAGAGGATGAAGCTCGAGACCGTCGAGCCCGGCGTTCAGGTGCTCTACAGGCCGTCAATGGATGATGAGTCGGCGTGCTACGAGTTCGGCAGGAATTTCGCCGCGGGGGTAAAAGAGTACCACAAGAAATTTAAATTTAATTGATGCCGGGCGCTTCCACATCAACGCGGACCTGTTCCATGATTTACCTGAACGACAGGCTTGTTCCGGAAGACAGGGCGTTGGTCCCGGTCTTTGACCACGGGTTTCTCTACGGCGACGGGATTTATGAAACCCTGAGGGCGTATAAAGGCGTTGTCTTCAGGTTCAGGGAACACATCGGGCGACTCTTCCGTTCCGCGTCAATGATCGGTCTTGCCGTTCCCATGAGTCCGGAGGGCATAGAAAGGGCCGTTTACAGCACCATGGAGGCAAACGGCCAGAAGGATGCGGTGATAAGGATAACCGTCTCGCGGGGTCCCGGCCCCGTGGGGCTGGACCCCGCGCTCTGTCCCGGGCCCACCTTTGTAATCATCTCCAGTGACTTCAGGAGATACCCCCCGAGGTATTACCGGAAAGGCGTCGGGATCGCGGTGGTCAACACAAGGCGCAATTTCAGGGGGGCACTGGATCCGAAGATAAAGTCCCTCAACTTCCTGAACAACATCCTTGCAAAAAGAGAGGCCATAGACAGGGGCGCATACGAAGCGGTGATGCTCAATTACCGGGGCTACATAGCGGAGGGGACCGTAACGAACGTCTTTTTTGTGAAGGACGGCATACTGTGCACCCCCTCGGTTGATGTCGGGATACTGGACGGGATAACGAGGGGGCTGATCATTGATATTGCCGGGGACGTCGGGATTGAAGTCAGTGAGGGGAGGTTCAGGAAGGAAGCGCTTTATAATGCACAGGAGGTCTTTATTTCAAACACCACAATGGAAGTGATGCCGGTGGCGGAGGTGGATGATACAAAGATCGCGGATTCACCGGGCAGGCTCACCCGGCTGCTCCACAGGGCATACAGGAAAAACGTCTCGGAATATATAAAAAGACACGGATATCGCCTGCATTCCGGCTGAATATTCTTTATTTCACGCCACTTGGAGTTCCGGCTTTGATTTTTGCCCCCCGTTAGGCTACAATATCCAATTACCTGTACCGGAAAAATCCGGAAATACTTGCAGAAAAGGTGGGAGATCTGAAAATGAAAGTCATATTAAAGGAAGACGTACAGGACCTCGGTACAATAGGCACTGTTCTGGATGTGGCCGACGGTTACGGGAGGAACTATCTCATTCCCCGCAAGCTAGCCGTGGAGGCCAATCCTAAAAATATCAGGCAGTTTGAACATGAAAAAAAGATGATCCTTGCAAAGGCCCGGAAGGTCAGGTTGTCTGCAGAGCAATTGTCCGCTAAACTCTCCGGCATGACCCTGAACATAGAGGCCCGGGCAGGGGAGGAGGACAAGCTGTTCGGTTCCGTCACCACCAAGGATATTGCCGAGGCCATTGCGCAGCAGGGTGTGGAAATCGACAGGCGCAAGATAATCCTCGACGAGCCCATAAAGAGGATCGGCACATATACCGTGACCGTTAAGCTGCACCAGGATGTGACCGCATCCGTGACCGTAGAGGTTAAAAAAGCCGGTTCATCAGGGGAAGATTCGTAGGAGCATCTGAAAATGCTTGACGTGCGCAATCAGAAGGGGCCGGAAGGTGGGCGACACCCCATGGCCGGCATGGACCGCCTGCCTCCCCAGAACATAGAGGCGGAACAGTTCATCCTCGGGGCCGTCCTGCTTGAAAATGAAGCGCTTGCAGCCGCCATTGAAATCCTCACGCCGGATGACTTCTACAAGGACGCCCACAAAAAGATATTCATCGCCATGCTCGACCTCTATGAAAAGAACGAGCCCATAGACCTGATAACCCTCACCGAGCAGTTGAACAAAAAGGAACAGCTCGAGGAGGTCGGGGGGGCTTCGTACCTGAGCGCCCTTGTCAGCCTGGTGCCGACCGCCGCAAATGCCAGATACCATTCAAAGATAATCAAGGAAAAGGCCACCCTGCGCAATCTCATTTCCACCGCGACCGGTATCATCACCATGAGCTATGACGCCGAGCATGACATAAACGAGCTACTGGACCTCGCTGAGACGAAGATTTTCAATATCTCCGAAAAAATGGTCAAACAGTCATATGTACATGTCAGGGATGTGCTTAAAGACACCATTGAGATGGTGGACAAGCTCTACAACAAGAAGGAGCTCATAACAGGCCTTCCCACGGGGTTCATAGACCTTGACGAGGCCACCACGGGCTTTCATCCCGGGGACCTTATAGTAATAGGCGCAAGGCCGGGTATGGGCAAGACCGCCTTCTGCCTCAATATCGTTACTCATGCGGCTATCGAGGAAAAAAGGCCCATTGCCGTGTTCAGCCTCGAGATGACAAAGGAGCAGCTCGTCCTCAGGATGATCTGCGCCGAGGCCGAGGTCGATTCAAAGGCCGTGCGCTCGGGTTATCACAGCAAGGAGGACTACAGGAAGCTGGTGAATGCAGCGGGCAGGCTCGCCGATGCCCCGATATATATAGACGATACGTTCAACTCGGTGCTGGATATCAGGGC
The DNA here is from genome assembly GCA_026982355.1 of Thermodesulfovibrio sp. Classification (GTDB taxonomy): domain Bacteria; phylum Nitrospirota; class Thermodesulfovibrionia; order UBA6902; family UBA6902; genus JAADFS01. The sequence goes on along the minus strand of JALSHG010000080.1, from coordinate 25,086 downwards.
AAAGGCCAGGAGGCTGAAGGCCGAGCACGGCCTGGCCATGATAGTGATCGACTACCTGCAGCTTATGGGCGGGGTGGGCAGCCATGTGGCAAGGGAACAGGTTATCTCCGATATATCCCGTTCACTGAAGGCGCTGGCCAAGGACCTCTCCGTGCCGGTTGTGGTTATCAGCCAGCTCAACCGGAGCTGCGAGATGAGGGGGGAAAACAAGCGTCCCATGGTTGCCGACCTGAGGGAGTCGGGCGCCATCGAGCAGGATGCGGACACGATACTGTTCCTGTACAGGGACGATTACTACAGGATCAAGGACGCGAAAAAAGGTGTTGCCGAGCTGATCATCGCAAAACAGAGGAACGGGCCGACCAAGACCATCGAGCTTACCTTCCTGGACAGGTATACAAAGTTCAAAAACTATATAGACCATGACGATTTTTAGGCTGAGGGCCTTTAAAAACACCCCGGAATGGTTTAATATTACCTTAATGTTGCATAAAACCGGCAGGGGGGTCCGCCGCAAAAGCGGCGGGGCACAGCCCGTCCGGGGCCGTTTTTTACAAAACTGCAAGACTGATTCAGGCGTAAGCTCTGAAGAGAGGCCATGAAACGTCAACCTGCTGTTGCCGGCCAATTCTATCCGTCCTCGCCTGCAAAGCTCTCGGAGCAGGTCAGGAGTTATGTAAGGACTGATGCCGGTAAGGAAAGCGCCATCGGCATCGTCTCACCCCATGCCGGTCTTGTCTATTCGGGCCGGGTGGCGGGCGCTGTTTTCTCGCGTATCAGGTTCCCCCGCACGTTTATACTGATCGGGCCGAACCATACCGGCCTGGGCAGCCCTGTATCCATAATGTCCGAGGGCGCATGGGAGATACCAACCGGCGAGCTGGAGATCGACGGGCGGCTTGCGGACGGCATAAAGGACTGCTGCAGTCTTGTTGCGGAGGACGGTTATGCGCATGCCATGGAGCATTCCCTCGAGGTGCAGCTCCCCTTCATTGTTTATTTCTCATCCGATGTGAAGATCGTCCCCATTACAATGATGACCGACTCCCTGGAGGCGTGCAGGCTGATCGGCGGGGCCATGGCCGATGTGATTAAAAATGCGGACTATCCGGTCACGATCGTCGCAAGCTCCGACATGAGCCATTATGTAAGCGATTCCGTTGCAAGAGAAAAAGACGGAAAGGCCATTGAAAGGATCGAGGCGCTTGATCCCGAGGGGCTTTTCATGACCGTTAAGAATGAACGGATCAGTATGTGCGGGGCCATGCCTGTAACCGCAATGCTGTTTGCCGCCGAGAGGCTGGGCGCGGAAGAGGCAAGGCTCGTAAAGTACATGACTTCAGGCGAGGTCAGCGGGGACTATGATTACGTGGTCGGTTACGCCGGCATGATAGTGAAGTGAACGGTCACAACATTCCGCTGCTTCGCCGCGGATATTTTATGCAAGCGTACAGGTAATAGACAGTAATATTTGCCGGTAGTCGCGGGAATCACCCGGAGATTAAAAAATGGATATACTGAAGATCGCCGGTTACCGCCTTTTCCTTAAGTCCGCCGAGCGGAATCCTGTTCCTTATCAGATTTACGTACACACCCGCATTCCGCACATCACCGATGAACAAGGCCCCCTCGAGCACGTCCCCCCGGAAGACAAGCCTCCTGTACCTGCCGGGTCTGTCGTCAATGAACGTCTCGTGTCCCTCTTCCAAGGGGTCAATGATTCCCGCCGACACCGCCGGGATACCCGCAATATCCGCAGCGTTCATCACAGGCAGAAACCCCTCCAGTTTCATCACGTCACCGGCCATGTTCGCCCCTGCAATGCGCCCCGTCTCCTCTGCATTGGTCCACAGACCGCTCACAGACGGCCTGCCGGTCAACATGTCCCTGAATTCAACAACATCCCCGGCGGCATAGACGCCGGGGGCGTTTGTCTCGAGCATCCCGCCGACCCGGATTCCCCGCCCCGTCCTTATCCCTGAATCCCTGAATATATCGATATCCGGCGTCACCCCTGCAGCCACGACCACCAGGCCGGCCTCTGTTATACCGCCGGAATCAAGCCTCACCGCGATCCTGCCGCTGTCATGCGTTATCTCGGAGACGGCGCTGCCGGTCAGTATCCTTATGCCCCTGCCTGCAAGGGCCCCGGAGATGATTTGCGCCCCCCTCGCATCAAGCATCCGGGGAAGTATCCGACCGAGCTGCTCGATTATTGTGACATCCATACCCCGCCCGCTCAGCGCCAGGGCCGCCTTTATCCCCACGAAGCCGCCGCCTATCACAACGGCCTCCCGGACCCCCTCCTGCAGGGCCGCCGCCCTTATCCGGAGGGCGTCATCAACCGTCCTCAGAGTAAACACGCCCGGACCGCTGATGCCCCGGACACCGGGAATAACCGGCCGGCCGCCCGTGGCGATAAGGAGCTTATCGAAGCCGGAGATTTTGCCGGAGGCAAGCCCCGCCTCCCGTTCATGCACATCCACGTGTACTGCCCTGTCATGCAGAATGTTGATCCCGTATTTGTTTACTGGGTCGTCGACATACGCGACATCCGCATCGCCGTCTTCAATCAAAAGGGGTATCATCGGCCTGTAGTACGGGCATGCCTTTTCACCGGATATTATGGTGATTTCCGCCTGTCTGTCCCTCTGCCGGACGGCCTTTGCAGCGCTCATCCCCGCTATGCCTCCGCCTATTATAAGATAGTGCATCGAAAATATCCTCCGTTTATCAAATCCTGCAGCGTCATGGAAACACCGGCAGACGGACGGGAGACCCCGCCGCTTTTCCGTATCATCAAGGTTTATTGTATCACAAAGATACAGCAGATACTAATGAGCCGCCCGGGGAGCAGCCGTTCCCGGTTTCCGTTATTCCGTGCATGATCCGGAATCTTCCCTCCAAAAACCAACGCGCCGTCAGTCCCCCGGCAGGAAGAGACCGGACTGTTACAAAGACGCCAACTCACGGACGTAACCTTACAGTGGCATAAAAACACCGCCCGCGGACAGGAGAGCATGCCCGTTTATGCAACATTAAGGGTTATTTGAAGATATCATAATTATATATCTGATTATGATGCCCTATAAAGCGAAGTTCAGCATGATTGGTTGCAATGAACTTAAATACAATTCGGTAGGAGATATCCACCCGAAAGCTCCAGACCTGATGCCCTTTGGGATGCAGCTTTTCAATCCGGAGAGAAGGATGAAATGGATCGTTTTTAAAAAGTTCCGTCTTTTTTACGGCTTTTTTCCGGATGGCTTTGGGGAGTTCTTTGAAGAGTTTATCGAAGGTTTCGGTAGTGGATATTTCCATCTATTTCTCAAGAAGCTCGGAAAGTGATTTTCTTCTGGTAACACGTCCCTTCTTATGATCTTCCTCCGAGAGGTCAAGAAGTTTGAGGAACTCCTTCCTGTAAAGACCGGCTGCGTCACAAAATGTCTCAAAGGTATCTTTGTTTATTTCCAGGTGGATACTTTTAGGGGTCTCTTTTGTGATGGTTGCTTTGAGTTTGGAATTCATAACAAACACCTTTCAGTATATTCATTGATAAATCCAGTATACTTTCCGACATTTGAAATGTCAACGGGAGAGTCGCCCGGGGAGCAGCCGTTCCCGGTTTCCGTTATTCCGTGCATGATCCGGAATCTTCCCTCCAAAAACCAACGCGCCGTCAGTCCCCCGGCAGGAAGGGGCCGGACTGTTACAAAAACGCCAACTCACGGACGTAACCTTACAGTGGCATAAAAACACCGCCTGCTTATGCAGGCATTAAGGGTAACCTATCGGCGCTGACTCCCATTGACAAATACGGTTTCATGTTGTATAACAGAATCCATATTTTCGGTTCTTCCCGATTCAGCAACAGTTTTTTTTGCAGGGGACGGTTTTCATGCAAACTGAACTGACACCATCTCAGGACTCATCAGCAACGGAAAGACTTCTGCGTCAATATGCCGATCAATCAGGATGCGTCCGCTGCCGGCATGAAGATTCTCACGAAATCATATCGATCCCCTGCAGGGTGTTGTGAAAAATATCGTCCTGCCGAGCGCTGAGCAGAAACTGATGATGAAGAAATCGGCAGGTTATATTTTTTCGAAAAAAAACAGGAGGGGATTATGAAGAGACGGAAGAGAACAGGTATTATGTCAATGCTGATTTTAGGGATATACCAGGTGGTTTGGAAATGGAGACCGGAGGCGTAAGTGTGAGAGGGTTCCGAAGAGAAATGAATTTATCGTGTCATTTTATTTTTTTCGGGAGTGCCGAAGAAGGAGGGAAAAAATGAAAAATAAACTTTTGGCAGGGTTGGCATGGGGGTTGTTAATGTTTGGGCTGTCAAGTACGACAGATGCAATTTCTTTGAGTGACCTCTTTGCAGGCGGTACATATCAATTTGACCATTTGATGTTGTCAGACTGGCAATTGGTTAATGCTGAAAATGTAAATATAGACAATATAGATATCGGCACCGGATACTACGATAACGAATTCGGAGTCTGGGAAAAAAATCATGAACTATATGTCAATTCAGTCTCAACTCGTGAGAAAACATTAAGTTTTGATTTTCTCGTTACCGGCATTGGAGTTGATATCGTCCAGGTTAAAGGAGATTTGGGATATAGACGGATTTCCGGTTATTGGTGGGATTCTCCCTGGATAACCGGCAGTATTGCTATCGGAACCAGCAGGGGAGACAATGACCTGGGTCAGCTAACCGATGTATACCGTTTGTATCGGAATAACTACACCGCATGGATAAATCTTCCCGATGGGCTGAATCAAATTTGGATCAGGAATACAATAACCCTCAATTCTTCTTCTCATGGCTACGCAGAAGCGGGATATGTTAGTTCCCTTGGATATGGCCCTGCATTCCGTAATGAATTTATAACTCAACCAGCCGTACTTGTACCCGAGCCAGCCGGTCAGCTCCTTTTCGGAATCGGCATAGCCGTTTTGGCCGGTCTCAATCTCAGAAGAAAGAAAAAAGAACCTCAGGGATAGTCTCAATAAAGCAGGAATATTTCGCCCCTGCTGATCAATTCCTCCGTGGAAAATTCGTTTTCAGGTTCCCGGCGGGTATATTATACCTGAAAGCGATTCCTGCATGCTCGGATGTGCAAGGCGGTTTCAAAAATGCATAACGCGATAAGATTTTTGAATCATCTTATTGCCATATCAGTTATTCACCTGACAGGTGAATAATTTTCAAAGCCGGGAAAAGGCTGCGTAAAGGTATCGCCATGCATCTTTTCAACCGCCTTGCGCGTCTTTATGAAATATAAATCGCTCAATTCAGGTTATATAAGGTCATGCACCTGCGAAATAAACCGGCCCGGAGAAAAAAACTAATCAGATAGACGGTCGAGTTTCAACTTTATTCATAGGCCCGGTTTCAGATTCATTTCCCAACTTTCCGGATTAACACTGCGGTTGCATAAAACCGCCGCCCCCCGGGAACTCAGCCCCCGGATTCGGCGAGGACCGCCTTCCGCCTCCTGTCCGCCGCCACCTCTTCCGGTGCCGCCATGACCAGGGCGCGCGTGGGACAGGCATTTACACAGGCGGGTATATCGAGCTTGTGGCAGCGGTCGCACTTGACCGCTATGTGTTTTTCCTTATCCCTTGTTATAACACCGAAGGGACAGAGCATAATGCATGTCCAGCAGCCGATGCACCGCTCTTTTCTTCTCCTTACAAAGCCGTGATCATCCCTGTAGAGACAGCCGCTTATACAGGCCCTCAGGCACGGCGCATCCTCGCAGTGCCTGCATATTACAGGCATCCTCAGGCCTCCGGCGGCCTCGACAAACAGCCTCTTCATCGGCGGCGGGCTCTGGAGCACCGCGGAAAACAGTGTTTTATCCGCCGAGTGCCGGACCGCGCAGGCTGTCTCGCAGCCCCTGCAGGCCATGCACCTGTCCGGTCTTACGAATATCTGTTTCATTTCAACCCCCTCACGAGCCGAGACCGAGTCCCCTGCGTCTTTCACCGAGCACGGAGAGGAGTTTCCCCGCTGCCTTCAGAGGATCGGTTTCAATAATAAAATAGCCGCCGAACAGTTCCTTTGCCGTGGATGTCAGCACCCCGGTGACGGTCCTGCTTCCGAGGACGGGCGGCACAACACCGAGATGAGTGGGAAGCCCTGCAGCAACCGCCCATGTGCCGATGGCAACGGCCTTTTCCGTCACCGGCTCCGGCGCCGAGGCGACGACGGGCAGCTTATCCAGATCAACCCCCAGTTTGTCCGCAATCGCCACCGCGATATCCACCGCCCTTGAGTTGTCTACACACGAACCCATGTGCAGGACGGGCGGCAGGGGGCCGTCAAGTCCCGCGGCCCGACCTACCGCCGTAAGGACGGCCTTCAGTCCGTCCCCGGCATATTTCCCGGTTGCCTCCTGCGTCATAAACCCGTGCCTTGCAAATGCGCCGGAGGCGCAGCCTGTGGCGAGAATGAGGACATTGTTCTTCACAAGTTCGGTTACCATGGCCGTGTAATTGGCATCCTGGGATATCTTGACATTGTTGCAGCCTGCAAAAAGGCATACGCCGTAGATATTGCCTGAAGCAATGTTGTCCGTAAGTGGTTTAAGAGGATCTTCTTTATTTACAAGCGAAAGCGCCGAAAGAATCGCCTCGGTTGAAAAGCCGCCAAAGGCTGGGCCTGATATATCGGGTATGTTTATCTTTGCAGGGTCCCTTTTTTTGAATGCATTTATTGCGGCATTGATAATCTCTTTCGCGCAGTCCCGCGCCCCGGCCTCTGAAAATCCGATATGCAGTGCACCCGGAATCTTTGCAATCCGCATGGTTGTTATCAACCGGGTATGATAGCATTCGGCGGCGCCTGCAAGCGCGGGCATTATGCACTGGTAATCAACAACCATCGCGTCCAGCGCGCCTGTCGCTATTGCCGTCTCCTGCGAGACCGAGCTTGTGGCCAGCGGAATCCCGTGCCGCATCATGACTTCATTGCCGGTGCAGCAGACACCCACTATGTTTATACCGCCTGACGCACCTGCGGCCACTGCAAGCTCTTTCATCCCGCGTTCGCCGGCAACCTGCACGATTATGTCGCTTAAAAGGGGGTTGTGCCCGTGAAGGGCGATGTTTACCGCATCCCTTTTTATCACCCCGAGGTTTGCGCGTGTAACCACGGGCCGGGGGGTCCCGAAGAGTATGTCGGCGATATCGGTCGCCATGTGGCAGGCCGCGTAATCGGCAAGCGCGCATTTCACGGCGCCGAGCAGTATGTTTACAGGGTCCGCATCCACGCCGTAGGTGGTCCTGTGCATTGACTCGGCCACCGCGCTGTCTATGCCGGCAGGCACCACGCCGAGCCTGGTGAATGTCTCGACACGGCCGTTTGTGACAGTCGCCGCGGCCCATACGAGGGGGGATTCCTTTTCTGAAAACTCCTGAAGCGCCTTTTCAGCGAGATCAACCGCTATTTCCCGCGCATCCCTGCCCTCTGTTTTTATTCCCGTCCTTCCCGCCACCGTCTTTAATTTCTCCTCATCCTTCAGGGGATAATCCGCTGCTTCCCCTTTCGCCGACTTCAGGAGGGTGTGTGCCAGGTGCTTTGCATGTCCGCCGTGTGATGCAGTGCCTGCCGCGATCGCCCTTGAGAGACCCCTTGCAACCATTACGTCCGCATCCGCACCGCACACACCCGCGCGCGCTCCTTCGCCGAAGGGGTCCACCCTGCAGGGCCCCTGCAGGCAGTGCCGGCAGCAGAGCCCTGTCTCGCCGAACCCGCACTGCGGAACCTGAGCCTGATACCTGTCCCACACGGTTTCAATCCCGGCCTTCCGGGCCTCGCCGATTGCCGACAGTGTTGCACTGTCGGTTGATTTCCATTGATCAGACATTCCCAAACACCTCCTTGAAATAGTCCCGCGACCCCCGGTAATTCCTCTCCTTCTCAGGCGCGGAGAACAGCACGGCGGTATTCCGTTCATGAAGATTCCCGTGATTCCGGGCTGTTGTGGTAAAAGTTTAATCAAACACCCCGCAAATTGTAAAGCCCCGGTGACCCTGCGGCGGCAAGAAAACACCGCCCGCATTGACAGAGAACATGCAATCGTTTAAGCTAATAAAAATGCTTGAATTTTCACTGAAAAAATTCCATTTTGTCAATTACTTACTTGTTGCATTTATATTGATTTCCGTCCTGATGTTGATACGGAGCATAGTCAGCGTTTCTTTCTCAAAGAAAGATCTGCCTGCTGTTGAAAAAAAATCATCCCGCGCCGCGGCGCCCGGGAAAAAGGACATTATGTATTATGCAGCCATCCTCGAGAAAAATCCCTTCGGCCGTCCCATGAAGCTGAGGCCCATTGCAGTGTCAATGGATACGAAGAAGCCGTACGGGCCGCTGAGCGACCTCGTGCTTGTGGGCACGGCGGCCGGTCCCGGCAGGCGCAGCTATGCCGTTTTCGAGGACAAGGCTTCATCAGGCAGACAGGAGGTCTTTGCGTACGGTGAAAAGGTCTTCAACTACGGGGTGATCACGAAGATCGGATGGTCGAGCGTTGAACTGCAGAGGGATTCGGCTGTTTATACACTGACGATACCCTTTGAGAATCTGAATTCCGCTCCGGCGGCACGCCGCCCCCCCCGGCCCCGGAAAGCCGGACGGCAAAGGGCGTCATTTGCCCGGAAGGTGGGAGAGAGGGAGTATATTCTCGACAGCGCCAAGGTACAGCAGTCCCTTGAGAACCCCGAAAAGATACTGACGGACGCAAGGCTCCTGCCCAATTTCAAAGACGGCAGGCAGGAGGGGTTTTCCATCAGCGAGGTTGTGCCAGGGGGCCTGTATCACAGCCTCGGCTTGAGAAACGGCGACATCCTTTTAAGAATAAACGGCCTTAAGATATCAAACCCGGAGGTCGCAATACAGGCAATGTCGGCGCTGAAGGGCATGAATAAGATCAATCTTGATATAATAAGAAACGGCAAGAACATGTCAATGACTTATCAGATAAGATAGGTGTAAAAGGGGGAAGCTCTGTTACAATGAAAAATTTCAAGATTCCCGTTATCCTGTGCCTGGTTGTCTTTATTTCCGTTTCCTCGTTTGCATCGCGGAACAACGGCGGGCGGGACATGATCTCCTTCAATTTCGTGGACGTCGATATCCCTGTTGTAATCAAATTCATAAGCGAAATAACCAGCGACAATTTCCTGTTTGACGAAAGGGTCAAGGGAAAGGTCACCATAATAGCCCCGACAAAACTGACCGTCAGGGAGTCATTTTCCCTGTTCACATCAGTACTGAGCCTCAAGGGCTACACCATAATCCCCGCAGGGCCCAAGACATACAAGATCATCCCCTCTTCCCTGGCAAAGCAGTCGGGCTCCATCTCCACGGGTGAGAAGCTGCCGGTCAACGAGTCGTATATAACAAAGCTCATCCCCGTAAAACACATCAGGGCCGATGAAGCGATAAAGTTTCTCCGCCCCCTCGTCTCAAGGGACGGGCATGTCTCGGCCTTCGGCCCGCGCAACCTCCTGCTCGTGGTCGACTCCGCGGTGAATATCGAGAAGGTCATGTCCATAATCAAGCTGATAGACAAGCCTTCCACGGTGCAGGAAGCCGCAAAGATAAACGTCTATTTCCTTGAGAACGCGGACGCGACCAATCTTGCAAAGGTGCTGCAGGGCATAGTAAAGGACCTGCGCACATCATACAAGACGTCACGGGGGCGGGTTAAAAAGAGGATCGGTCCCGCCGCCGCGCCCGTCATAAACGTCACGCCGGACAAGACGACGAATTCCCTTATCATCGTCGCTCCCCCGTCTGATTATGAGAACATAGTGCAGGTGATAAAAAAGCTCGACAAGAGGAGAAAACAGGTCTTTGTCGAGGCGATGATAATAGAGGCCTCCATAGCCAGGCTCAAGGAACTCGGGGCAAGGTGGAGGGCCATGGCCCGGTCCAATGATGAACCCGTTGCAATAGGCGGATTCGGCAACATAAGCTCAAGCGCGGTGCAATCCATTATTTCCGGTCTCACGGGGTTTTCAGCCGGCGGAATGGGCAATTTCCTCGAGATACCCGTGACAACGGTCTCTTCAAGCGGCTCGGTTTCCACGCAGCAGCTCACGGCGCCGGGGTTTGCGGCGCTCTTCAGCCTGAATTATTTCAAAAACGCCGTGAACGTGCTTTCCACCCCGCAGATACTCACCTCGGACAATGAGGAGGCCGAGATAGTGGTCGGAGAAAACGTGCCTTTCATATCAAAGAGGGAGCGTGACCTTACCACCACCAACACGGTTCTCAGCTCCATAGAGCGCAAGGATGTGGGAATAACCCTCAGGATCACGCCGCAGATCACAGAGGGGGATTACGTCAAGCTCAACATCTTCCAGGAAATATCCGCTGTCAAGGATACCCCCGAGAGCGTGCTCACGACCGTTGGGCCCACAACCACCAAGCGTTCGACAAAGACGACGATCGTTGTCAAGGACGGGCACACGGTTGTGATCGGCGGACTGATGCAGGAGAAAGAGGAAAAGTCAACCGCCAGGACCCCCATACTCGGAGACATCCCTGTCCTGGGATGGCTGTTCAAGTTCGAGAGGGTGTCAAAAGACAAGACAAACCTGTTGGTATTTCTCTCGCCGCATGTGATCAAGGAAACACCGCAGTTATCGAAGATAACAGAGGACAAATACATGGAATTCGTGAAAAGGGAGAAGTTCTACGCAAGCGGTGAACTGCTCGTTAAATTCAAGGAGGGGGTCACGGATGAAAGCGCCCGGGAAATAATAGCGGAGAGAGGGGCGTCCGTCATAAAATATTATGAAGGCATAAAGGTATACCATCTCAGGCTTAAACCCGGCCTGGAGGTGGAGGACGCGGTCAGGGAGTTCATGTCCATACCCGAGGTCCTCTACGCCGAGCCCAACTATAAGGCCACGATACAGCGTCCCGCGGAAGACGGCGGCAAAAAAAAAATAGCTCCTGCTGTTGAAGACGGCGATGCCGGTCCATCCGCCGATCCTCGTGCTGAAGACAAAACAGGGGTAGCGGCTGCATGATGCGCAGTATGGAGACCGTAGACAGCATAAAAGACGAGGACATAGACATATCCCTTCTCAAAGGCATCTCGCTCTCGTACGTAAAAGGAAACATCATGCTTCCCCTGCGGGTGCAGGGGGACGGCCTCGTGGCCGCTGTTGCGGGCAACCGTGGGATTTACGCGCTCAGGGACCTGGCAAGGAGCCGGGGCCTGAAGCCGCATCCTGTGCAGGCGGATGAGAAGACAATCCTTGACGCCGTAAACCGCATATACAGCCAGGCAAGCAGGGTGGATGAGGTGATGGGGGACATCAAGGGCGAGGACCTTTCGATGATCGCAACGGAATTCGAGTCACCGAAAGACCTGCTCGAGCTTACGGAAGAGGCCCCGATTATAAGGCTGCTCAACGCCCTGCTGATGGAGGCCGTAAAGGAAAAGGCCAGCGACATACACATAGAGCCTTACGAAAAGGGGATAGACGTGAGGTTCAGGGTGGATGGCATCCTGAACAAGGTGCTGAGCCCCCCGAAGATTATCCATGACGCACTTATATCGAGGATAAAGATAATCGCGGGGCTCGACATCGCGGAAAAGAGGCTGCCGCAGGACGGGCGGATAAAGCTCCTCGTGGGCGGAAAGGACATAGACATCAGGGTCTCGATAATCCCGACCGCCCTGGGCGAGAGGGCGGTATTAAGGCTGCTCGACAGGCAGGCGGGGGTCCTGAGCCTCGAAATGCTCGGCCTGGCGGACGAGACACTGCGCTCGCTCAAACGGGCGCTTTCAAGGCAGAACGGTATCATACTGGTGACAGGTCCCACGGGCTCCGGGAAAACAACCACCCTGTATGCCTCCCTGCTCAGGCTCAACACCGAGGAAAGGAATATCATCACTGTCGAAGACCCCGTAGAGTACCAGTTGAGCGGGATCGGGCAGATGCAGGTCAATCCCAGGATAGGCCTTACATTCGCAACAGGGTTGAGATCGATCCTGAGACAGGACCCCGATATCATGATGGTGGGGGAGATAAGGGACCTCGAGACCGCGGAGATCGCCGTGCACGCATCGCTCACAGGACATCTCGTGCTCAGCACGCTTCATACAAACGATGCACCGAGCGCTGTTGCAAGGCTTGTCGACATGGGCATAGAGCCGTTTCTCGTGGCCTCGTCACTGGTGTGCATCCTTGCCCAGAGGCTCATCCGCGTGATATGTCCGTACTGCAGGGACTCGTATACTCCCTCGCGACAGGAATTGTCTTATCTCAGCCCGCACACGCCGGATGTGCTTTACCGGGGAAAAGGCTGCGACAAGTGCCTCGGCAAGGGGTATCTCGGAAGGACGGGCATATACGAATTCCTCGACATCACATCCGACATAAGGGCGATGATAGTGGAAAGAAAAGACGCCGAGGCCGTCAGGGCCGCTGCCTTAAAGGCGGGGTTCAGGCCCCTGCACGAAAACGCGGTTGAGAAAATACTCAGGGGCGTCACAACAGTGGAAGAGGCCCTGAGGATAACCCACAGTACAAATGTCCTGCCGGAGGGAACGGAGGCGGGGGGATAGCGAAGGAGAGATCGTTTGTATGACCCGCCGGTCCCTTTTGACCCGGGAGGGGGGCTTCCCCCCCGGCTTAACGGGGGCCTTCACGGGCGCGGGGAGAAAATCATGCCGGTATTTAAATACACGGGATATGATCATCAGGGCCTGAAAACGGAAGGCGTCATAGAAGCCGACGGCCGGAGGGACGCGATACTGAAGATTAAGACAAAGGGTATCTTTCCCAGAGAGATAACCGAGGCCGTCACCCACGGAAAGCGCATATTCTCCAGGAAGCCATCCCCCCTTGTGCTGGCCGGCATAACGAGGAGGCTTTCAACGCTTCTGTCATCCGGCGTTCCCCTCATAGACGCATTCAGCGCCCTGTCGTCGGAGCAGAAAGGCGACTGGAGGAACATACTGCTCGATATCAAGGAGGCGCTTGCCGGCGGGGCGTCGCTTGCCCGCGCAATGCAGGCCCATCCCTCGATCTTTCCGGACTTTTATACGGGCATGATCGCCGCCGGGGAAACCAGCGGAAAACTCACGGATGTCCTGCTGAAGCTGGCGGACTTTCTGGAGAGGGACATCAATCTCAGGAACAAGATTAAAACAGCCCTCATCTATCCCGCATTCATGGCATGTGTAAGCATAGCCATCGTCCTGTTTCTTTTTACCTTTGTAATCCCGAAGATAACGAGGATATTCGAGGAGAGTTCAGCCTCCCTGCCCCTCATAACAATCATTCTCATCTGGGTAAGCGCCGGGCTGAAGAAATTCTGGTGGCTGCTCCTGGCCCTGGCCGGCGGCGGAGCGGTTTTATTCCGCAGGATCAGGAGGACAAGAAAGGACCTGGTCGACGCGGTGCTGCTCAGGGACCCCAGCGGGGTTCTCATGGGGCTTTACATGCTGCGTTTCACCATGACCATGGGATTCCTGCTTTCAGGGGGGCTCCCCATATTGAACGCCATGCAGTTGACTTCAAAGGCCACGGGCAATACCGTCCTTGAGAAGAAGATTCTCGCAGCCCAGGAACTGGTTTCACAGGGCGCGAGGCTTTCGGCCAGCCTTGAAGGTTTCCCCCCCACGCTCCTGCAGATCATCGCGACCGGCGAGCAGACCGGCAAACTCCCCGAGGTGCTGAAACGGACGGCGGACTCTTATGAGTCCGAGTTCGACAGGAAGCTGCAAGCGGGCATCAGCATCCTGGAGCCGGTCCTCATACTGGCAATGGGACTGATAGTCGGCTTTATCGTCCTGGCGGTCCTCCTGCCGATATTCGAGCTTAACCAGATGATGTAAATTCGGAGTGGCGCCGTTCCCCCCCGCCCGGCTACCCGTATTTATGCAACTGTAATGTTTACCTTACAGCGGCATAAAAAACCGCCGGCGGGGCGGACTCCTCTGCACGTTTATGGCACATTAAGGTTAAAGTTTACGCCGTAAAGATGCTGCGTCACCTCCCCGCCGCCGTCTCCGCCGGCCTCTTCCGGTATTATAAAATCAGTTCGAAATTATAATTTCCAAAGCAGATATTTTTGTTTATACTCTTTCTGCGACAACAGTTTTTTTGTAAAAAATCCCCTGACGATAGCAGGCAGGGGACATTGAAGGAGATTGATCATGAAGTGTCCGAGATGTAATACCGGCTTGAAATCCACTGACCTTGGGGAGTATGGCTCCGTCATTATCGATGTATGCCCGGACTGCCGGGGGGCATGGTTTGACAGGGGAGAGCTTGACCGCCTCAGGGAATACTATCAAACCAATACGCGGCAGCCCCTCCCCTGATTCCTCGACACCGCACGGAGGCAACCGCCTCTTCGACCTGGCGGTATCCACTCAACCTCCTCCTGCCCGCCGCCGGTGTTTCATGCCGCTTCAAGGTTATAAAATCGGATTTTAAAAGGAGGATACATGATGAAGTATTCAAACCATAAAGGAAACGGCCTGTCAGGTCTTCCGAATCTTTTCATACGTTCGGCAATGGTGCTGATTCTTCTTTACGCCCTTCTGACGCTGGTCCTTATAGCGCTGACGATATTCACGCCGTTTACTCGCGGCGCAGCACTGATTACCGGTGTCGTAACGGCGACACTGCAGTTCATCATGGCGCCGGGGATAATCGACAGGGTTCTGAAGAGATATTACAGTATGTCATGGGTTAAATATGAAGACCTTCCGGTTTTCCTGAGGAATTTTATCACCCGTACCTGCAGGAATATCAGGATGAAGAATCCGAGAATAGGGATAATCCGCGACGGCGCCCCCAACGCATTCACATACGGGCATACGCCGGACAATGCAAGAATCGTCCTGACCAGCGGGATCATGGACCTGTTGAATGAAGATGAACTCAAGGGGGTTGTGGCCCATGAGATAGCTCATGCCAGGCACTGGGACATGCTTATTATGACCGCCGCCCAGATCGTTCCGCTCGTTTTATACTATATCTTCAGAGGGCTGGCCGCAATGGGGGACAGCGGGAACGGCTCCTCGCAGGATCAGAACCACCGGGGCGACACCACCGGTATGATCGCCCTTGCTTCGTTCGTTCTTTATGTGGTTTCCGAATATATAGTCCTCTGGCTTTCAAGGGCAAGGGAGTGCTTTGCAGACAGGTTCGCGGGAAGAATCACCAAAAACCCCGAGAGCCTTGCAAGCGGACTCGTAAAGATCGGCTACGGACTCGCCGGAAAAGAGGCGGAGCGGAAAAGCAGGCAACAGAAGTCGAAGGAGCAGGGCAAGGAAAAACGGAAAAAACATGAGGAGGAAGACACGGGATTCGAGACGGTCGGGGCGCTTGGAATATTCGATGCGACACGCGCAGCCGCCCTTGCCGTTTCGTCGCTGCCGTCGGTAGGCGCAGCCGCAAAGATGGGCAATGAGATCGACAAGGAGAATCTCAGGGCCGCAATGAAGTGGGAGTTGTGGAATCCATGGGCGAAATACTATGAACTCGGTTCCACGCATCCCCTCATTGCTTCCAGAATACACCACCTGGGCAGGCTCTCGGAGATGCTGGGCAGGGAGCCTTTTATCAGGTTTGACGAAGAAAAGCCGGAGTCTTACCGGAAGGAGTTTATGGTTGACATGTTCATTAAATTCCTGCCGGTTCTGGTATTTATCGCATTTCTTGCGGCGGCCGTTGTAACCGGTGAGAGGCTGCTGCTCGCAGCCGGAATATCCGCCGCGGGATTCGCCAGTTTCCTGAAGGCAAGATTCTCTTACAGATTCGGCGTGTTTCCTGAAAAATCGGTATCGGATTTGCTGTCAGAGGTGAAGGTATCCGGCATCAGGCCCGTCCCGTGCAGGATAAAGGGGGTGATCATCGGCCGGGGGATCCCCGGACTTGTCTGGTCGGAGGATTTCGTGCTTCGGGATGATACCGGGATTATATTCCTTGATTACAGGCAGCCTCTGCCTTTCTGGGATACATTCTTCGGTATGTTCAAGCGGGCGGAATACGACAACCAGGTGGCCGAGGTCACGGGCTGGTACAGGAGGTCGCCCGCCCCGCGTATCGAGATTGAAAGTATCAAGGTGCCGGGACAAAAGGAGCGGAAATGCTACACATATGCGGCAAGATACGTGTTCGCCGGCATTATAGCGGTTGCGGGACTGGCCTTTGGATGCTACATGATTATCACGGGATACACCCCCGGCTTCCTTTAATCTCAGGGCGGCCGGCGAGGTTTTTCCGCCACTGTGCCGCTGCACGCCGGATTGAAAGTTGAAAGCTGATAATTGTAAAATTTATGCGATGGTTCGCCGTCCACTGCTTCCGTTCAAAATCGTGGGGCAGTCAGAAATGAAATCACATCCTCCCAGAAGCTCCTCCCGCTTGACGGGGGAGCTTCTGGTGAAAAGACTGAACCGTTACCACTGAAGGTAACGCAGATAAGGCTTTTCCGGCAGGGCATCCTGCCCGCGGGCGGCATTTTTATGCCACATTAAGGTTTATTGCAATTGCAATGACTCGATGAAGAATATAGCGATAACCATGGGGGACCCCGGCGGCATAGGCCCCGAGGTTACAGCCAAGGCCCTTGCCTGTGCCTCGATAAAAGACCGGTGCAGGCCGCTGGTTGTCGGCAGCGCCGGGGTCATGAAGGAGGCCGTCAGGCTTGCAGGGCTTGACCTCCGGGTGAGGCCGGTCGGCGGGCCGGCGGACCCCCCGGCCGGGGCGGGAGTGGTTGAAGTGCTTGATATAAGGACACGTTCGTGTTGCCGCAGGGGCGTTCCTTCGGCAGGCTCGGGCAGGGCAGCCGTCAGGTACATAAAGAAGGCGGTTGACATTGCACTGAAAAAACAGGTGCACGCGATCGTAACAGCCCCGGTGTCAAAAGAGTCCCTGCGCATGGCGGGATACAAATGGCCCGGGCATACCGAATTGCTGGCAGAGCTTACCAATGCCCGCGAGGTCGCGATGATGTTTGTAGGCGAAAGGCTGAAGGTGATTCTATGCACCATACATGTGCCCCTTGAGGATGTGCCGAAGATGATAAACCGGAGATGCGTTTACAGGACCATCAGGCTTGCACGAACCGGGGCCAGGATGCTCGGCATTGAAAACCCGCGGATCGCTGTTTCGGGGCTTAATCCCCACGCCGGGGAAGCTGGGATCATGGGCAGGGAGGAGGAAGTCTCGATCGCGCCCGCAGTTGAAAAGGCCCGGAAAGACGGCCTTGAAGTCTCAGGCCCGTATCCGCCGGATGTTGTCTTTCACAGGGCGTATAAAGGGGATTTTGATATAATTGTATGCATGTATCACGACCAGGGCCTGATACCGTTCAAAATGCTTTATTTTGATTCAGGGGTGAATGTTACGGTGGGGCTGCCCATAATCAGGACTTCACCCGACCACGGTACGGCATTTGACATTGCGTGGAAAAATGCGGCAAACCCATCGAGTATGACAGAGGCCGTCAAACTGGCCAGCCGTCTGAGGAGTTGAAATATGGAGATTGTTCTTGCTACAAAAAACAGGAAAAAAATCGAGGAGATAAAAAAGATTTGTGATACAATAGGTACGGATTTCAAAATATACACCCTCGATGATTTCCCGGAGTATCAGGATGTCGAGGAGGACGGCGATACGTTTGAGGCGAATGCCGTTAAAAAGGCCGTTTATATTTCAAAACGTACGGGCATGACGGCCCTTGCCGATGACTCGGGGCTTGAAGTTGATGCGCTCAACGGCGCTCCGGGGGTCTTCTCCGCGCGTTATGCGGGAGAGCCCGCTGATGACAGTGCGAACCTCGAGAAGCTTCTTCAGGAGATGAAGAATGTTCCCCCGGAAAAAAGGAAGGCGCGTTTTGTATGCTGTATTGCAATGGCCTCCGGAGATGAGGTCAGGACCTTCCACGGATATGTGAAAGGTACAATCGGCACCGGGCCCAGGGGAGAAAACGGTTTCGGATATGACCCGGTCTTTTATCCGGAAGGCCGTGACAGGACCTTTGCGGAGATGAGCGACAGCGAGAAAAACGCACTGAGCCACAGGGGCGCGGCATTGAGGGAGCTGCAGAAATATCTGCTGAAAAAAAGAGATACATCAGGGGACATCGGAGACAACAGTTGATTGTCGAAATTTTTCCGTATGCCATGGAGGATGCCAAATGGATCTTGATGTCAGCATTAACAAGGAATCGTTGAGTATCAATATCGAAAACCCGCACCGGTTCGACGTTGCGCAGGTAACGGGACGTATAGTTGATTTCGGGAAGAAGTTAGGGGTCGACCTGGCCCGGCTGGAGATGGAAAGGCTTATACCGAGAATGGTCAGAGGGGTTGCAGGCTGTGAGGGAGGATGTCCTGCTGACGCCAAGAGTCTTGTAAGGGAAGGTTTCGGAGACTTTGATATTGCATACGTGGAGGGCGGCATACTGACCGCCAGGCAAAGCCTGGGCAACGGCACCACCCTCGAGGTGAAGCTGTTCCCGGACTTTGAATAGACCTTAATGTTGCACAAGCCGGCAGGGGAGTCCGGCGTAAAACCTTTATAAAGCGATGGGATATCTGAAATATGTCTTTATTGCAGGACGTAACGGAGAGTGAAATTCCAGAGGATGTCGATAAGCCGTGCGGAATACTCTCCAAGGTATCGCAGATAAAGCTTTTCCGCCGGACTCCCCTGCCCGCGGGCGGCATTTTTATGCCACTGTAAGGTAGAATGAAAACAAAGAGCGCCCGGCCTGCTGAAAGACCCGACATCGAAGACTTGACCATTGCGGTCTGCATGGGGCCGGCCGGTATGGCCGAAGGCGGCGGGGAAGTTATCGGGGCATTTCACCGCGAGCTTAAAAGATACGGCCTGAAGGCCGCTGTCAGGAAAAAATGCATAACCGGCACGGGATGCCACGGATTGTGCGTAAGAGACGTGCTCGTGGATGTAATCCGCGGCTATGAGACATATACGTATGAATTTGTGAAGCCCGCCATGGCCGGCCGCATCGTGCGGGAGCACATACTCAGCAACAAACCCGTCCGGGAATGGCTGGCCGGGCCTGATTACCGGGCGTTCCATGACAGGCAGACCAAGATCCTCCTCCGGAGATGCGGAAGGATTGACCCCGAGGATATCGATGCCTATATCAGGACAGGCGGGTACGAGGGCCTGAGGAAGGCGCTGTCGTGGACGCCTGCAAGGGTCATCAGTGAGATCAAGGCTTCGGGCCTCCGCGGAAGAGGCGGTGCAGGCTTTCCGACAGGCATCAAGTGGGAGGCGTGCAGCCGTTCGGAGGACGCCGTGCGGTATATCATCTGTAACGCGGATGAAGGCGACCCCGGTGCATTCATGGACCGCGCCGTTATCCTGGGCAACCCCCACTCCATTATCGAGGGCATGGCCATAGGCGCCTATGCAATAGGGGCGCATGAGGGTTATATCTATGTCCGCAGCGAATATCCCCTTTCAATAATCCGCCTCGAATCAGCCATAAAACAGGCGCTGAAAAAGGGCCTTCTCGGAAGAAATATTCTCAAGAGCGGGTTTGACTTCAATATATTCATCAAAAAGGGGGCGGGTGCGTTTGTCTGCGGGGAGGAGACCGCACTGATGACATCCATTGAAGGCAGGCGCGGGATGCCGAGGGCGAAGCCTCCCTTTCCCGTAAGCAGGGGCCTGTGGGGCAGGCCCACTGTCATCAACAATGTCGAGACACTGGCAAACATAGGGGAAATAATTACAAGGGGCGCCTCGTGGTATGCATCCATCGGCTCCGAAAAGAGCAAGGGGACCAAGCTGTTTTCTCTCACCGGCAGGATAAAGAATACAGGCCTGATCGAAGTCCCCATAGGCATGACACTCAGGGAGATTATTTACGATATCGGCGGGGGTATGGAGGGGAGGGACCGCACGTTAAAGGCCGTTCAGACCGGCGGCCCCTCGGGAGGGTGCATCCCCGCCTCCCGCATAGATATCCCCGTGGATTATGAGTCATTGACCGGGATAGGTTCAATGATGGGCTCCGGCGGCATGGTCGTCATGGATGACACCACGTGCATGGTGGAAATGGCGAGGTTCTTCCTGGACTTCACCAGGCGTGAATCCTGCGGCAAATGCACGCCGTGCAGGGTCGGTACCATGAGAATGCTCGAGATACTGGAAAGAATAACATCCGGTGAAGGAAGGGAGGGAGACCCGGAACTTCTCACAGAGCTTGCAACGGATATAAAGCTGTCGTCCCTCTGCGGCCTGGGACAGACGGCGCCCAACCCCGTGCTTACAAGCATAAGGTTCTTCAGGGATGAATACGAGGCGCACATAAGGGACCGTATATGCCCGGCCGGGGTATGCAGGGCGCTACGCCGGTACACGGTGAATGCGGAGGCTTGCAGGATGTGCGGAGAATGCGTTAAGGCCTGTCCTTCCGGCGCGATCGCATGGGAGAAAAAGCAGGTCGCCGTGATTGACGGGGGGAAGTGCATAAAATGCGGCGCCTGCTACGATGCCTGCCGGTTTGACGCCATTGTCATCATGTAACCTTAATGTTGCACAAGCACGCTGCGGAGTCCGCCGGAAAGCCTCCCGGCCATCCTGCCAGCGGGCGGTATTTTTATGCCACCGTAAGGTTTATTACTGCACATGGGCCTCAAAGAGGGTCTTTACCGACCTGATGATCTTTCCCTTGTCCCTGGATGCAATGCTCGCCCTGTTGGCAATGAGACAGCCCTGGGATTCAAACAGGGTGTCAATGATCCTCAGACTGTTTTTCTGCAGCGTGGCGCCGGTCTCGGTGTTCTCTATGATCATCTCCGCATCCTCGGGGATCAGCGATTCGGTGGCGCCGTAGGTCATGATGATGCTGTACCTGTACAGGTTGTGCTCCCTTGCATAGTCATCGGCGATATAGGTATATTCCGAGGCTATCCTGAAATTCCGGTCGGGCCCGAAGGAATTCAGGTAATCCGTCAGTTCATTCACACTGGATACAGGCAGGGATTCGTGCACCGCGGCAACGATCCTCACCCTGCCGAATCCCATCTCGAGCAGGTTTTCAACAGGGCTGCCTGGAAAGCGGATCATGTGCTCCTTCAGCCAGTCCGTGCCGGTGATGGCGATATCGAAATTGTTGGCCGCCACGTGCATGGGCATGTCCTGCGGCCTGATCACCTTTGTCATGACCGCCTCCGGATTGTTCAATATCCTGCCTGCCTCCCCGGAGGTGATCTTCAGCACGGGCCGCCTGTTCAGCGATTCAGGCTCATATCCTTCGAAACAAATACCGGCCCTGCCGAAGAAGTTCAGCACGTGCCTCATCTGGTGCCCGTCCGGTATGGCGAAATTCAGCATCAGCGCCTCCTCTCCATCCTGCAGAGATAGTCCAGCACGGGTGAAAGGTCTTTTGTCTCATACGCCCTCTGATTGACGATGATACAGAGCTCCGATTCCATGATTAGCTCCAGCGACCTCAGGCCGTGCGCCTTAAAAGATTCTTCATCCCTCACGGACAGGATTACGATCTCCGCATGCTCGGGCGGATAGACCTCTGTGCTGCCCCATGCAGGGAATACCCTGAATCTCTTAAGCCCCTTCCTGATCGCAAAGTCCTCTGCAAGATTGGGATATTCGCTGACGATCCGGACCGACCCCGACAGCCGGGCGAAATCATGGACGAAGCCGCCTTCAAAGCTCCTGTGGCAGCAGGCATGGAGCCTTCTCAGGCTTCTGCCCAGCCTTTTCAGTATCTGCACATCGGACGCAGGGTATTTCGCCCTGTACTCCTCTATCCAGTCCAGTCCGCAGATACCTATGGAATAATTCCCCACCGCCACCTGTATGGCCACATCCTTTTCGGCAAATATCTTGGCCCTGGCGTTTTTTATGGAAGGGATGTCGGGCCGGTAGGAGCGGTTTGATGCATTGTAACCCTCCACCGGGAAGTTCACCTGCTTTAATACCGATGCAACACGCCTGAGGTTTTCCCCTTTCGGCAGGCACAGGGCTATTTCATGCGTCATGAGAGGATTCACCGAAAATATTCTTCAGAAGCGGTTTGCCGATCTTCCGGCTGTGGATGATGCTGTAACCGTCCCTGAACCTCTCGCGGTCCACCTCGATTATGAGTCCGTAATCACCGTACTCATCCTCCGCTATCTCCGAAAAAGAGAGGCGTGATATAAATCCGAGGCGGTTCAGCCTGATGCACAGGTTCTGGCCGGTCTTTATATTCTCATATGTTATATTCCTGAGCATAATGCCTATATTCTGCATGGTATCCCCGGGTTCCTGCATACGGGCGATCGCATTTTTCAGGTTCAGCGCAAACCCGACAGACGGTACGGACCTTGCGCCCCGGGGCGCAAGGCTGCCTATCAGGTTGTCATAGCGCCCGCCGGTGCAAAGGACTTCCCTGTCGGAAGCTTTCCGGGACGGGGACAGTACCTCGAACTGAATGCCCGTGTAATAGTCGAAATTCCCTGACAGCGAAAAATTGATCTCATAAGGACACTTCAGCCGCTCCAGCAATACGCATATTTCGCTGAAGCGCTCCAGGTGCCCGAGGATTTTTCCATGGTTGTGAAAGTCGCTTCTCAGGTTGTTCAGATACGAGACGTTCTCACCCCTGAAGCAGAGGAGCCTGAACAGGATATCCGTGTCCCCGTCACCGCCAAGGGATTTTATGTCCTCATGCCTGCCGTCCCTGATCAGCTCGAGGACTTTCTGCCTCTCTTCAGGCCGGCCGAACGCGAGGTTCACGTATTCAATAATAACGGAAGGGAAGGAGAGGTGCAGGCGTATATCGCCGAAACCCGCGGCCCTGAGCGTGTCAGCGGCGATGAATATGACCTCGACATCAGAAACAGGTGAATCATCCCCGATGTTTTCTATGCCGAGCTGCCATCTCTCGGAAACCTCCTGTCCCGTATCACCGCGGCGGAACTGGTTCTCTATGTAACAAACCTTCACATGTCCCTCTTCCCTTAAATTGTCCAGGTAGTACCTCGCCGCCGAGACGGTGCTGTCCGCCCGCAGGGCGACCCTCTCGCGGCTCCACCCCCCCCAGTCCAGGAATGAGCAGACCTTTTTCAGCAGGCCCGGGGACAGGGCGCCTGCCGCCGTAAAGATATGCAGGGGCTCGATCGTGGATGTCTTTATCTCCCTGTATCCGAACTGGCGGCACCTCTCCAGGAATGCCGCCTCCACGATCCTGAATTTCACGATATCCCCGGGCAGGAGGTCATTCCCTGTTGAAACCGTTGCGTTCTTGTTGTTTTTCATAATCTCCCTTGGGGTTACCTTACAGTTGCATAAACCTTAATGTGGCATAAAAATGCCGCCCGCGGGCAGGGGAGTCCGGCGGGAAGGTCTTGCGGCGGACTTATGCCGCATTAAGGTTTATGCAGCACGAGTCTGTTCATGCTTTTCCCCGAATCCCTGTTTATATCCAAATATGATTTAACACCGCTCACCGCGATCTGATTCTGAAGGCCGTCGCTCAGCCTTTTTATGGTGATGACTTGTTTTACGACCTCGTCTTCGCCGATAATTCCCACAAAGGGGATATCGAGCGAGTCGGCATAACGCATCGCGGATTTCAGGCTCCTGCCCGTCAGATCTATATCAACGTTTATCCTCTGCTGCCTGATGACGTGCGCGAGCTTCAGACTCACGGACAGGGTGTTCAGGGGTATAATGAACAGCTCGGTGACCGTCTCTTTCGTGCCCGACATGACCGATTCCACGGCCATGCATGTCCTCTCCAGGCCGAACGAAAGGCCCACGGCCGGCACCGCGGTCCCCGCGCCCCTGAAGTCACCGATCATATTGTCGAAACGCCCGCCTGCGACAATAGCGGAACCGACGATATCCTTTTTCTTCAGAAAGACCTCGATGGTGGTGCCGGTATAATAATCCAGGCCCCGGGCAAGCGAGGGGTCGAATTCGACAAAGTCAAATTCCATCTCCTCGCAGTATGACAGCAACCCGCGTATCTCCCCCAGTCCCTGCCCGCCTGCATCAGAGGTCATGATGCGGCCCAGGCAATCCATTTTCTCCTCGTTGGTTCCATGGATGGAGGTATGCCCTATCAGGGCATCCACTGCAGTGCCCGGCAAAAGGCCGCCGCCTATGCGGGACAGCTCCTTTTTCACTTCATCCGTGCCGATCTTCTCCAGCTTGTCAAGGACGAGAATGGCTTCCACCTTTACGGAATCCGGAATACCCGCCGCATCCATGATACCGTCAAGGACCTTCCTGTTGTTTATCTTCACCGTGACATCACCAAGCCCCAGTTCCCTGAAGGCATCATACGCCAGGGTAAGCAGCTCGGCCTCCGCGGCCATGTTTTCCACACCGATAATATCCACATCGCACTGTGTGAAAATCCTGTACCGCCCCTGTTCGGGCTGGGCCGGGCCGTCCCTGAAGACATCACCTATGGCATAACGCTTGTAGGGGCTTTTCAACTCAGGGTGGTTTGCATAAAACCTTGCCAGCGGCAGAGTCTGGTCAAAGCGCAGCGCCAGCCTCCTTTTGCCCTGGTCCGTCAGGCGGAACACCTCCTTCTGTATCTCGCCGCCGCCTTTCAGGCTCAGCACTTCCTCGCGTTCAATCACGGGGGTCTCCACGGGATTGTAGCCGTACCGCTCAAACACGCCCCTCAGAGTGTCCCTCACGTAGTTTCTGAGAATGGCCTGTTTGCCGTACCAGTCTTTCACCCCTTTTGCTGATTTTAATTCTTCAATGTATGACATGATATTGCCAAGGTTGAATTGCCGGCGATTTCCGGTAAGTTATGGGGAGGATAGCGGGATTTGAACCCGCGACCTCTTGGGCCACAACCAAGCGCTCTAACCAACTGAGCTATATCCTCCGTAAGATGTAATTTTACAGGATAAAAAAAATTAGGTCAATTTGACGAGCTGCCTCATCACGGAAACGTCAAAGTCGAAGCGCGTATGGATTAAAGCCTGGAGAGACGGCAAAGCTGTCAGTATTTCAGAGACCGGGGAGACGCAAACTCAGGTATGCCCTTGCAGCCATATCTCCGAGAGATTG
>JALSHG010000079.1 GCA_026982355.1 Thermodesulfovibrio sp. | reverse complement strand
GTTAAATTCGTTAATTCTTTTGCTGGCATGGGTGTATTCCTCCTTTTAAAAGTTTTTAGTCAAACTTATGGAGAATACACCCTTTCTTTTTTTTATTCAAATTTACACAGAATATTTTACGCTACCGAGAGGTTCTATTCGGGGACCTTTTCCCAGTCCTTCAGGAATTTCTCTATCCCGATATCAGTAAGAGGATGCCTTGATAGCTGTTCGATAACCTTGAAGGGAATCGTGGCCACGTGGGCGCCCATCATCGCGGCATCCACCACATGGAGGGGATTGCGTATACTTGCAACGATCACCTCTGTCTCAAAGCCGTAATTCTCATAGATGTCCAGGATCTGGCTCACCAGGTCCATGCCGCAGTGGGATATGTCATCAAGCCTGCCCACGAACGGACTCACGAAGGTGGCGCCTGCCTTGGCCGCCAGCAATGCCTGGCTCGGCGAAAAGACAAGGGTGACGTTTGTTTTTATCCCGAGTCCTGAAAGCTTTTTTACAGCCTTCAGGCCGTCTTTCGTCATGGGTATCTTAACCACGATATTCCTGTGTATCTTTGCCAGTTTCTTCGCTTCTCCGACCATGCCCCGGGCATCGAGGCTGACCGCTTCAGCGCTCACGGGACCGTCGACTATCGAGCATATCTCCTTGAAAAGCTTCAACGGATTTTTCTTTTCTTTTGATATCAGCGAGGGATTCGTGGTGACACCGTCGATAACCCCGAGGTCCCAGGCCTCCCTGATCTCATCCGTATTTGCCGTATCAATAAAAAATTTCATGAAGCCCTCCTCCTGATAAATGTTTTCCGGCCAGACTCCCGCACCTCTCCATGCAACGTTAAGGTTAACATTATAACAGGATTTTCATATATGGGAAAGGTGCGTTCTCCGGCTTTAGCGTCTGAATCGCTCGGAACAAGGATTCCATGTTGACTTTCATCCGGCAATTTTTGTATGCTTTTAACCGGAAACTCCCGGAAATCCGGAACGAACAGGTAATGTTAAAAAAATTCCTTCCAAAAGAGACCGATTTCTTCAGCATGTTCGAGAAAGCAGCACTGAATGTCAACAAGGGCGCGGCCCTGCTTGTCGAGATGATGGAGGATCCCGCCGCCGCGGCGGTCAAGGCAAAGGAGATTTACGAGGCCGAGCAGGAAGGGGATATGTTCACCCACGAGGTGATGCGCAAGCTGAACAAGACCTTTCTGACGCCTGTCGACAGGGAAGATATACACGCCCTTATAGGACGGATCGACGATGTCCTTGACTTGATATGGGCCTCGGCTGACAGGACCGTGCTGTTTAAACTCGATGCCCCTCCGCCGGAGGCCGTTGATCTCTCAAAGACCCTGCTTGAGACAACGGAATTCATCACAAAGGCCATAGGCTGTCTCAAGGGCAAGAAATATTCATATATCCAGGAATACTGCATTGAAATCAACAGGCTTGAAAACAGGGGAGACAGGATCTTCAGGGAGGCCCTCGTAAAGCTGTTTGACAACATAAAGGATCCCATTCTTGTTATCAAGTGGAAAGAGGTCTACGAGCATCTTGAAGAAGCAAACGACACGTGTGAAGACGTCGCGGACATTCTCGAAGGTATAGTCCTCAAACATGCCTGAGACAATCATAATCCTGGTTATCGCGATCGCCCTTCTATTTGAAATAAGCAACGGCTGGAACGATTCGGCCAATGCGATTGCCACTGTTGTTTCAACGAGGGTGCTGACGCCCCTGCAGGCCGTGCTCATGGCTGCGGGCATGAACGTGCTGGGTGCCCTTTCCTCAACCGCTGTGGCCAAGACAATCGGAAAGGGCATAGTTGATCCCTCTGTCGTGACCGACCCGGCCCTCGTGGCCGCGGCCCTGCTCGCCGGTTTTTTCTGGAACGGGGCGATGACCATACTCGGCATGCCGGTCAGCGCCTCCCACGCCCTTATAGGCGGGGTGATGGGAGCCGCCATTGCCTTCGGAGGGATTGATATTCTGAATTTCGCCGGGCTCACCAAGATATTTACAGCCCTGCTGACCTCGCCGGTTATCGGCATCCTCTTCGGTTATTTTTTCATGAAACTCATTATCAGGTTCTTCTGCAACGTCTCGCCGGGTTCGCTTAATAAACACTTCGGCCGCCTGCAGGTCGTCTCATCGGGTTTCATGGCCTTCAGCCACGGGATGAATGATGCGCAGAAAACGATGGGGGTAATCACGCTGGCGCTCGTGAGCGGCGGGTATCTTACAAGCATAGAGGTGCCCTTGTGGGTTATACTGACATGCGCTATTGCAATGGGCGTGGGCACGGCGGCGGGCGGATGGAGGGTGATCAGGACCCTTGGACACCAGATGCTGAAGCTCCAGCCGGTTCACGGATTTGCGGCCGAGACAGCGGCGACGGCGGTCATAGTGGGGGCAAGCTCGCTGGGGATGCCGGTCAGCACAACGCATGTCATAACAACGAGCATCATGGGCGTAGGCGCCACAAAGAGGCTGAGCGCCGTGAGGTGGGGAGTCGCTGGAAAGATACTTCTCGCCTGGGGCTTGACCCTGCCCATGTGTATCGTGATAGCGTGGCTGTTTTACAAGGTGTTGGTAACGGCTGGCATGCGCTGAGCATTCACACCCTGCCTGTCTGTTTGCTTTTACTTCCGCTTCCAGGTTCCGTCAGGCCCCTGCACCCACCAGCCTTTCCTTGCCTTTTTGATCCAGCTGCCGGCAAATATGCGTTTGATCTCCGCAACCTTCTCCGGAGGAAAGCCGTTGGCCTTTGCAATCTCGCTGTAGAGAGAGTTTCTGTCCCTGTTTTCAGCCTCTATAAGACGCTTGAGCCTTGCCTTGTCCTTCAGCTTCAGGCCGGCGCTGTTGCGTATGACGAGGAGGCCGTCGTTGCCGATGCCCACATTGCCGCTGTCCATGAAAGGCTTGATCGTTTCCGCCCGTTTCTTTATGGACTCCTTAAGTGTCCTTATGGCGGGTGTGGTTACATTAATGTCAGCCTCCTGCGCATATGCCTCGCCCGGGCCTGTTACCAATACTGCAAGCATGACGGCGTTTTCAAGGAGGCTCTGCGGCGCGCTCCCTTCTTTCCGCGGCTCTTTTTCTGCAGGCTCCTTTCCCTCATCAGCGCCCCATACTTCGTCGACGATCCTGTCCGCCGCCTTTTCAACCGCGGCAGCGGGGAAATAAATGTTTATGGTTACACATGACGTTATGAAAAACACCAGGCAATAAAACGGAATCTTCATGTACAGCCCTCTTGCCATTGCTCTGCCTCCTTAATTAAAAGGGTTTCCGGTAGGTTTACCTTACAGTCGCATAACACACCGCCAGCGGGGCAGGGGAGTCCGGTGGTTTCCCGCCGGGCTCCCCTGCCCGTTTATGCAACACCAAGGTCATGATTGTTTCATCTCCCTGATTTTCCTTATTATCCCGCTTGTCGATATACCCTGCACAAGGGGAATCGTGCGCACGTCCTTTACTATGTCACTGCCGACAATATCCCCGGGTTTCCAGTC
Source organism: Thermodesulfovibrio sp. (assembly GCA_026982355.1). Classification (GTDB taxonomy): domain Bacteria; phylum Nitrospirota; class Thermodesulfovibrionia; order UBA6902; family UBA6902; genus JAADFS01. The sequence continues at coordinate 10,432 of JALSHG010000079.1, read as the reverse complement.
GGCGCCCTTGACAAGCACATCAGGTTTAATCTCCCTGATAAGCTCATAAGGGGTCTCTTCACTGAATATGACCACGTAATCGACCATTGACAGCGCGGCAAGCACCTCCGCCCTCTGGTCTTCCGGTATTACAGGCCTGCCCGGCTTGATCCCGGAGACCGAGCGGTCGGCGTTGAGCCCTACTACAAGTATGTCCCCGATTTCTTTTGCCCTGCCGAGATAGCGTACATGCCCTGCATGAAGGATATCGAAACAGCCGTTGGTAAAGACAATCTTTCTGCCCTTTTCCCGTTGCCGTGTGATAATGTTCCTTATGTCCTCCCTCCCGATGATTTTTCCCATGTTCAGCCGTGTTCTTCCCTTACAAAAGTTTTCCCGCAGGCTCTCCTGCCCGTTTATTCAACGTTAAGCTTGAAATCAATTTAAAAACCAGCAATATTTGCCGCAAAAATGTTGTAAAATAATTTTAAGTTCTAAAATCAGATTTTGCAATGTGAAATAGGCACCGTTTCCGAAAGATTAAATTTGACTAATTTGAAATCCACAATTTAAAATTCAGGATGCTGAGCAACCACTTCGGACATTTGTTTGACAGGCCGCTGTCGTCACTGGCCAAAACCGTTGACGTAAATCCCAATATAATCACTATTGCCGGGTTTTTCATCACGGCCGCGGCTGCGGTAACGCTTTCCTACGACCTGCTGGCAGGGGGCATACTGATCCTCGTCGGCGGATTCTTTGACATGTTTGACGGCATCATTGCCAGGACAAACAAAAGGTCCACGGAGTTCGGGGCGTTCCTGGATTCGGTCATGGACAGGTACTCGGACTCTTTTCTGTTTCTCGGGCTTGCAGCTTATTTTTTAAAACACAATTCAATAACCGGCATGAGCCTGAGCCTCGGTTCAATGGTCGGCGCCCTGATAATAAGCTATGCAAGGGCAAGGGCGGAGGGGCTCGGCAAGGAATGCCATACAGGGCTGATGGAGAGGCCCGACAGGATCATACTCATGGCCCTCGGCGCTTTGACCGGACTGATCGTGCCTGCAATGTGGATAATGCTTGTCCTGACCCATTTCACGGTGATACAGAGAATCTACCATGTGTGGAAGGTGACGAGGAGGCCGTGATCGGTTTTTTACGGACACGGAACACGGGTCCGATTCACTGCTTTTTCAGAACTCTATCCCCTTCCGCGCCTTTACGCCGTTTTTAAAGGGATGCTTGACGAGCCGCATCTCCGTCACGTAATCCGCAAGCTCCATCAGTTCCTGCGGCGCCCCCCTTCCGGTGAACACGAGTTCAAGGTGTTCGGGCCTGGCCTCGATGATTTCACGGGCATCTTTCATGGTTGCAAACCCGCACTTCAGGACGGTATTGAACTCGTCCAGGATGACAATGTCGTAGAGGCCGCTTTTTATCTCCCCCACGGAAACCGCTATGGCCTTTTTGACTGAATCCCTGATCTGCCCGGGCCTTGCGTCCCGGTCAAAAAGGGGGGTGGTCTGGTCATTGAACTTTATCACCCTTATTCCGGAGTTCCTCGCGGAAACAATCTCTCCTGAATCACGTGTTCCGCTCTTGAGGAACTGGAGGACGAGGACCTTCCTGCCGTGACCTGCGGCCCTTTCCGCAAGACCGAAGGCGGCGGTGGTCTTGCCCTTGCCCTCCCCTGTGTATACGTGTATCAATCCCTTCGGCATGATAATAACGGCCGGCGATTCAACCGACGGCGGTCTTATGGAGCGGGCGACGGGATTTGAACCCGCGACCTTCAGCTTGGGAAGCTGACACTCTACCGCTGAGTTACGCCCGCATAACGGTAATGCAATATTGTATATTGAGTGTATATATAATTCAAGGGACAAGGAAATCATAATATTGACCTTACAGTTGCATAAAATACCGGCGGCGGAGCAGGGGAGTCCGCCGGGAACGTTTATGCAATCATTAAGGTTATCATTTATCCTTCCGGCGCGGCAGGATTTCTTCTTTGACTTCATCATGTGTATAATAGTAATCCTGCAACCTTGAAATAGTGACGTCGGATACGGCGATGAAAAAAACACTTTTTTATTCCGAACCCGTCGATTCGGTGCTGGACCTGATCGGCAACACGCCGATGGTCAGGATCAACAGGCTGGCCGGTGAGGATTCGGCGGAGATATACGCAAAGATAGAGTTCTTTAACCCGTGCAAATCCGTAAAGGACCGGATCTGCGGCTCTATGATCGAGGCCGCTGAAAAGCAGGGCCGGATAAGGCCGGGCGATACCATTGTGGAGCCTACTTCCGGCAACACGGGGATAGGAATGGCCTTTGTGTGCGCGGCCAAGGGCTACAAACTTGTCCTCACCATGCCCGAGACCATGAGCATTGAGCGGAGGAATATGCTGAAGGCCTTCGGGGCCGAGGTTGTCCTTACCGAAGGCACGGAGGACATGATCGGAGCCGTCAGGAAAGCGGGGGAGTTGGCCGCCGGAAAAGGCTATTTTCAGCCGCAGCAGTTTGAAAATCCGGCCAATCCCGCTGCACACCGCAGGACAACTGCCCGGGAGATACTGAGACAGGCCGGGGATCTTGACGCATTTGTTGCGGGCGTAGGCACGGGGGGCACCATCACAGGGGTGGGGGAGGTGCTGAAAGAAGAGATCGGCGGGCATGTAAGGATTGTGGCCGTTGAACCTGCCAAGAGCCCTGTGCTGTCGGGCGGTAAGCCGGGGCTGCACGATATCCAGGGGATAGGCGCTGGTTTCGTGCCGGATGTCCTGAACATGGACATAATCGACGAGATTATCCGTGTCTCTGATGAGGATGCCCGCGACGCTGCGCTCAGGATTGTAAAGAATGAAGGGATACTGTGCGGCATATCATCAGGGGCGAATTTTTTCGCTGCCGAACGGATAGCGCGGCGCCTCGGAAGAGGGAAAAAGGTTGTCACCCTTTTTCCTGACACCGGCGAGAGATACCTGAGCACCAGGCTGTTTCATTCCGCCAGCACCCGGTACGAGGGCATATGACTGAACCTTGATGTGGCATAAGCAGGCAGGGGGGTCTGCCGTAAAACCACCGGATTCCCCTGCCCCGCGGGCGGTGTTTTTTGCCTCTGCAAGGTAAACTTTGAAGTTGCGTGAGCGGACATGAGAGAATCTGCAGGAGATTCGTATCGGTGGTTCGAAGTTCAGAAGTCGTGAGGCGTTGGGATACCGGAGAAATGAAGATTATTGATACCGTGGAAGACAGCATACTGGATACCATCGGGGGGACCCCCCTCCTTCGCATGGACTCCCTTGCCGGGGGCATAAGCGGAGACGTAACAATCTATGCAAAGCTCGAGGGCTGTAATCCCGGCGGCTCGGTCAAGGACCGCGCCGCCTACCGGATGATACTGGATGCGGAGGAATCCGGGACACTTACAAAAGACAGGGTTATCATTGATTCAACCTCCGGCAATACCGGTATTGCCTATGCCATGATCGCCGCGGTCAAGGGCTACAGGGCGGAGATCGTCATCCCGCAGAATGCGAGCATTGAACGGAAAAAGATCATAGCCGGATTCGGAGCCGGCATAGTATATTCAAGCCCTTTTGAGGGCTCCGACGGCGCCATCAGGCTGGCAAGGGAGATCTATAACCGCAACCCGGATAAATACTACATGCCCGACCAGTACAACAACCCGTCGAACTGGATGGCCCACTACCTGACGACAGGCCCGGAGATTATAGAGCAGACAAGGGGCGGGATCACGCATTTCATATCCTGCCTGGGGACCACTGGCACGATCATGGGAACCGGCAGGGCCCTCAGGGAGTTCAATCCGGATATCAGGGTCATTGCGGTTGAACCGGATGACGCGATGCACGGAATCGAAGGGCTTAAGCATATGGAGAGCTCTATCGTGCCGGGGATATACGACCCGGACTTCCCTGATGAAACCATATACGTCAACACGGATGACGCTTACGAAATGGTGAAGAAAATAACCACCGGGGCCGGACTGCCCGTAGGCCACTCATCGGGCGCCGCCATGGTCGGTGCCCTGCAGGTGGCGCAGAGGCTGGACAGGGGGGTGATTGTGGCGGTCTTCCCTGACGGAGGAGACAGGTACCTGAGCCACGGGATTTAACTGCGGGACGGCGATGCCACTGTAAGAGCATGGTGCTTGATATGTATTTAAAAAGAGACACGATAAAAAAAATGTACGAACATGCATTGAAAGAATACCCTGATGAATGCTGCGGTATCATAACAGGAGACAGCAGGAGGCAGACGGTCCATTTATGCAGGAACATACAGAACAGGCTCCATGCCGGGGACCCGCTGAGATACCCCAGAGACGCCCGCACGGCTTATGTTATCGACAGGGGCGAGTTCGACAGCATCATATCTTCTGCAAGGAGAAAAGGCGAAGGCATAATCGCCTTTTACCATTCCCATACAGAGCACGAGGCCTATTTTTCAGAAGAGGATTTTGCAGCACAGACCGTCTTCGGCGAACCTGAGTTCCCCGATGCCCTGCATGTGGTGATTTCGGTCATGAATGGAAAGATTCATGATATGAAGTGCTTCAGATGGGACAGGGACCTGCAAAACTTTTTTATTGCGGAAGACTGCGCCTAATGCCTGTCGCCTTCGTGAGTTTCCGGTTCGGCAGGCAACTCTTCAGGTTCCGCCGGCTCTATCTGCTCTTTTATGCTTGATAATTCCGACTCAAGCTCCTGGATGCGTTTTTTTTGTGTCCGCGCCAGCTTAACCTTTTTCCACCATGTGGGAATAATGAGGAAAATACCCACCAGCGTGCCTGCCACAAATGGCACCGCCAGCATGACTGAAAAGGGCTTCGAAAAATTCCATTTTATGAATTTCATGGATATTTCCCCCGGGTTCTGAAAAGTGATAATCACGAACACCACGGCGATAAGAAAAGCAAAAAAGAGAAAAAAATGCATAATCCACCTCCTTAATCAACAATTATAATCAAGAGAGCCGGAAAAATAAACGGTAAAGTCTGTTTTCAGGGCATAAAGAAGATGTCTGCGCGGGAACACTCGGGCTAATTCAGGACGATCACATCCTGCGCCTGGGGGCCTTTGGGCCCCTTGACAACAACGAATCTCACTCTGTTACCCTCTTGCAGGGAACATTCACTTTCCTCACACCGAATTGCGCTATAGTGCACAAAGACTTCACCGCCCCGGTCGCGTTTGATGTATCCATAGCCTTTTTCGTCATCAAACCATTTGACAAAACCGGTTTCTCCATCCGTCACTATTACAGCACTTCCTTCCCGTTCATAAAATAAAAAAGCTTTCTTCTCTCAAACAAGGCAGGCTTTTTCAGAAAACTTATACGTAATAATGCAACCCCCCGGTTCATAATGCGAGGATTCGATATTTCCCTATAATTTTTACAACTTGGCGCAGAAATTGTCCAATTTATTATTGTTATAGGAGTATTATCGGTCTTCTCCGGCCGGATCAACGCGTGTTTTCCGTCCCCGTCCTTGCCTTTGACTGATGCTTCTGATAATATCAATAAAACCTGTCCACGGAGAAGGAGTTTCACATTAACAATACAATGGATTCCAACGAATATATAAACGACTTTCTGTACTTTGTGACCAGGCCCGCCGGGGACGGAGGTGAAGGCGCCATGCTTTATTGCTCGGGGGTTAACTTATCCCGCTTTCTTCCCATCACGAAAGGGAGGCACCGCGCGATGTCGAATCCAGCAATGAGGGGCCTTCAGCTCGTGAATCTCGGCGTCAGGGAAATGGCGCTGTCCGCAGGGGCGACTCCAAAGGCCGTGCGCGGCAACCACTGCACGGCCATTGCCCACACGGAGGGCATCTGGTACAAGGAGAGCCTGCTGATAGAAGATGCGCCGGCCTCGTTTCACAATGAAATAACCGCCTATTGTGTGCCCGAGCTTCTCAGGAAAATCGACAGGGCCCTTATGCTGGGAGCCGTCCTTCCCGATGAACTCCTTGCCCCCCGTGAGCTGCAGACCCTCATCTCGGCCATGTGCACTATGTACGGACCTGACCGCCGCCCGGAAGACCGCCGTATCGACAACTAAACCTCACGGTGGCATAACATACCGCCCGCCCGCGGTATTTTTATGCCGCTGCAAGGGTGAAGAAACCTTCCCTTGACAGCCTGTGATAAAATTTATAATAAATATCTGCAACTTCATCTTAATATTGTATAAAGGGGCAGGAGAGCCTGCCGGCAATGCTCTTATAATGCAAGCGTTTTGCAACTGTAAAGGGAGGGGGCGGGCGGTTATGCCGAGGCTGGATGTCAGGGTAAAGACACGGTTGTCTGCAAGGGCGTTCTGTAATAAGAAGGGGATCAACATCCTGATAACAGAGCTGAGCCTCAGCGGGGCAATGATACGAGGTCTGTATGACGGACATCGAGGTCTCTTTACCATCGAGACCGACCTTGCCGGATACGGAAATGTGCATTTTACAGGAGGTCTGGTCAGGCAGGTCAACGGTTCGTCTGTCATTAAACTTTACATTCCTGACAGAACCTCTAAATCAGCGCTGTGGCAATATATAAAGAAGCACCTGCCGTCATCGGATTCCGGCGGCTGCCCCTATTGCGGCAATACAAATCATTCGGGCGGCAGGCATTGTGACCGTTGCGGATGGTTTTTTGACTTCCATGACAAAAATTATCTCGACAGGCATGAGAGGGATATATTCTCGGCCGGCCTTCCCGGCCGCAGTGGTACAACACACATGGAATGTTTCCAGGGGGTGATGAATGCCATGGATACTGAAGTGCTTGAGCACAGGGACGCAAGCCGGGATGAGAATCATGCGTCTTCAACGGAGCATGTACATTCCCTTTACAGCGGGGAAACAGGGATTGAGCCTGCTGATCGCACTCTCCACGCAACAGAGATTGAACTCAGGAGCAGGTACTGTTTTGATTCCATCCTGGGTCACCATCACAGAATAATAGAGACTCTGAAATTCATCTCCCGCGCTGCTGACACCGATGCCGCAGTGCTGATACGCGGGGAAAGCGGTACCGGCAAGGAGCTTGTTGCGCGGGCCCTGCACGACAACAGCAGGCGCAGAGAAAACCCCTTTGTGCCCGTTAATTGCGGCGCCCTTCCGGAGGACCTGCTGGAGACGGAGATGTTCGGCCACGTACGGGGGGCCTTTACAGGCGCCGTAAGAGACAGGGCCGGGTGGTTTGAACGCGCCGCTGGCGGGACCATTTTCCTTGATGAAGTCAGCGAGATGCCCCCGGCCCTGCAGGTTAAACTGCTCAGGGTTCTGCAGTCAGGGGAATACAGCCGGGTGGGCAGCACGGAGATACGCCGCTGCGATGTGCGTATCCTGACTGCCACAAACGCGGATATGGAATGCCTTGTGAGGGAAGGAACGTTCCGGGAAGACCTCTACTACAGGATTAACGTCCTTGACATAGAGCTTCCCCCCTTGAGGGAAAGAAGAAGCGATATTCCGCTTCTGATACGGCACTATCTGAAAATTTACGGTATCAGGCACGGCAGGGGCGCCCTCCGGATGGCGCGGGATGCAGAGGCGCTGCTCCTGTCCTATGACTTTCCCGGCAACGTCCGTGAGCTGGAGAACATTATCCAGAGGGCCGTAATCCTGTCAGACGGCCCTGTTATAGAAACACGCCACCTCCCGACGATCGTCTCTTGTGAGGATGCGCCCTGCATGCAAAAAGAACTTTCCTCCTTCAAGGCGGCAAAGCGGCATGTGGTGGAGCAGTTCGAGCGCAGGTATATTATTGATTGCCTGAAGGCCGCGGGGGGAAACATCACCAGCGCGGCCCGGATTGCCGGAATCAATGTGAAGAATTTTTACGATAAAATGAGAAAATATGCCATAAATCCTCATTCCTACAAGAAAGCCGTCAAACCTCAGTAGCTGTGTCACCCGGCGGCTTCCGTGCAACCCGGCATGGTGTTTTTGCCAATATATCGGCAAAAACACCATGCCGGGTTCCCTGCCGATACAATAAGTCTCCTCTGTTCCGGTTAACGCGCCGCGGATAAAATGCAGATTATCCGGCCTGTTGCATGTAAATCCCGAGGGGTGTGCCCGGTAGCATGCAAATTGCAAAGAGTACAATGCCACACCATCAAGGGCCGGGGGATTTTTTATTTAACAAAATCACACTGCTGTGCCCGGCCCTGTAACCAAACTCACTGAAGAGGAGACAACAGCTTATGCGTAGTGCACTCGAAGTCTTTGCATGTCCGGTATATACATTGCTGCGGGGCCCGCCGCGGGGAAAGGATGCAACATATGTAACGGGCGTATACCGGATAAGATGCCGGACGGCCCGTGTGTGTCCGTGTTTTTATAAAGTTGAATAATTCAATTAAAGAAGGAGACATTCTATGGCAGAGGCAAAAAAGAAGGATTCCAGAAGCGGCACGGTCAAGGTGCTTGTTGAAATGCAGGTGCCGAAGGGACAGGATGCCGCGCAAAGCCTGAAAATGGCCATGGGGTTCGGTGCAACCGGTTTTCAGGTGGACTACGAGTACGAACCGGTGCCGGCCGGGCCGCCCACGGACCCGAAACTGGCGATGGAACTCGAGGAAAAACGCGAGGAAACCATTATTGTCCGGGGTACGGTTGATGCCGACAGGATCGAAGATCTGAAGGCGCAGCCCAATATACTCGGTGTATGGCCGGACACTGAAATCGCACCGTTCGGCAACGGGGAAGCCGGGGAGGAGGGATTTGCGCTTGAACCCGGACAGGCCTCGGGGAAATGCCCTATCCCTCCCTGCGACTGTGATCAGGGCACCGCTGCATGCTCAAAGGGGACACTTGCGGATGTCCGCAGATACCTCGGGGTGGACCGGATATGGGCGGCCGGAATCCGGGGCCAGGGGATTGTCATCGGAATCGTCGACGGCGGGATTACCGCGGCGGGCCGCGTGACGGGCGGCACGATCCCGAGAGTGATCGGCGGCTGGCCCGCAAAAGACTGGGGCACAAAGGCGGCGTGGGGACGGCACGGCAACATGACCGCCACCGACGCCCTGGGGATGGCCGACCGCGCAAACATCTACGATATCAGGATATCCGACGGTAATGCGATTTCAAATGCCCTTGCCGGATTTCAATGGGCCATCACCCGGTACAAGAAAGACGGCACCCCGCATATCCTCTCAAACAGTTGGGGCATCTGGCAGGAGTCCTGGGATAGAGTCTACGCAAGGGATCCTAATCATCCCTTCACCCGCAAGGTCGTTGAGGCCGTCAATGAAGGAATCATTGTCCTCTTTGCAGCCGGAAACTGCGGCGAGGGCTGTGCGCCGGGCAAGTGCGGCAAGGATGTGGGCCCTGGCAGGAGCATATGGGGGGCAAACGGACATCCGCTTGTCATGACAGTGGGGGCAGCCAATATCCGGGGCCGTTTGATCGGTTACAGCAGCCAGGGACCCGCAAGCCTTGATCCTCACAAACCGGACTTTTGCTCGATAAGTCATTTCACAGGCTACTTCCCATGTGACACGGGCACGTCCGCCGCCTGTCCGGTTGCAGCAGGGGTCGTGGCGTTACTCAAACAGTGCAACCCCTCCCTCTCACCGCAGAGGGCAAAGAATGTATTAAAACAGACGGCAAAAAATATCGGCCCTCACGGGTGGGATCAACATTCAGGTTCCGGGATTATCCAGGCAAAGGCGGCATATGACCTCATATGCAGGAAACCTCCGCGGTGCCGGAAATACCGTGTGTACGCCGCGCGTTACCTTGAACTGTACCGCAGGACGAAGAACCGCAAATACCTGTGCCTGTATTACCGGTATCTGGGGGCATACTACTGCTGCCTGTACCGCGCGACGAAGAACCGCAAATACCTCTGTGCGTGTTACCGGTACTATGCCGCCTACTTCAGGTGCATGTACCGGATAACGAAAAAGCGCAAATACCTATGCCTGTATTACCGGTATCTGGGGGCATACTACTGCTGCCTGTACCGCGCGACGAAGAACCGCAAATACCTCTGTGCGTGTTACCGGTACTATGCCGCCTACTTCAGGTGCGTGTACCGGATAACGAAAAAGCGCAAATACCTGTGCCTGTATTACCGGTATCTGGGGGCATATTACTGCTGCATGTACAGGATAAGCAGAAACAAAAAACATCTGCTCCTTTGTAAACGCTATACCATTGCCGCACGTAAGTGCCGGTAAACAAAGGGAATCAATCTTTTTAAAGGAGGACATAACATGGGTTGCGAAGAAAAAATCTTTACCGAGGCAGGGCTTGAGCCGGAGATGGACGTTGAAGAGGAACTGATGCCCGGCGGGGAGCTTGAGCCGGAGATGGACGTTGAAGAGGAACTGATGCCCGGCGGGGAGCTTGAGCCGGAGATGGACGTTGAAGAAGAGCTGATGCCCGGCGGGGAGCTTGAGCCGGAGAT
>JALSHG010000078.1 GCA_026982355.1 Thermodesulfovibrio sp. | reverse complement strand
ACCGCCGCCGAAAGATTTCTCCCTCCGGTCGAAATGACATATACAGGCATTTTCATGCTTTTGCAAGAGGCTCCACCTTAATAAAATACACCATACCGGCATAAAAATACCGGCGGCGGGCAGTGGGGCGACGGTTTTACGGCGGACTCCGCTGCCCGCTTATGCAACATTAAGGGATACTCATACAAGATTCTGCAATCCGATACGTATCATCATCACGGCAATGGCGGCAAGCAGGAGCGCCACTATCTTTGAAACGGCGATAATACCGTTTTTGCCTATAAGCCTTGTAATTGTCCGGGCACCTGAAAAGACAATATATACCACCGCCAGATTCAGGATGAGCGACATCAGCGTCGGCGCAATTCCGTAATGATCAACCAGCACTATCAGGGTGGTCAGGACCGCTGGCCCCACGAGCAGGGGCACGCCTATCGGCACTATGCCCACGTCATGGGCACTTTCCCGGTAATTCTTCTGTCCTGTAAGCTCGATAACCGCCAGTACGAGAAGCATCAGCCCGCCGGCAATCTTGAAATCATCCACTGTAATGCCCAGTATACTGAAAATGACCTCTCCCACGGCCACGAATACGAGGCATATGGCCAGCGCCGATATTATGGAATACCTGATCACCTTCCTTTTTTCCTCCTCCGGCAGCTTAATGGTGATCGACATGTAGATGGGGAGTATCCCGAGCGGGTCCATTGCAACAAAGAGCGGGATAAATGTCATCGGCAGGTCTTTTAATGCCTCCATCATGGGTTAATTATAATTACAATGTTTCGATCAGTCAAAGAGGGGATGAACGGGCAAACTCTCTGCGATTTGCCGTCTGCATTTTGCCGTGTTGAAGTTTTACGGGAAATATAATACATTCTATGATAACGGTTTCTCTCCGGACTTGTGGTCACGGAAAACGGAGCCTCTTGCAAAATGTTAAAACGCCCGCATATGTCATTTCGACCGCAGGGGGGAAATCTTTTGGCATCGACGGGTTACAAGACCTCTCTCCGCCGCAGGTGACAGACGGAGGACTTTTGCAAGAGCCTCAACTTGTAAACCGGAGGCGATGCATTATGCTGAAGAGGATCAATCCCACTGAAACACCCGCATGGAAAAAACTGCGTGCCCATTACGAGGTTATGAAAAACAGGCACATGAGGGATATGTTCAGGGAAGACCCTGAGAGGTTCTCGCGGTTCTCCATAAGGTTCCGGGACATTTTAGTGGATTATTCAAAGAATATAATAACCGGCGAAACAATGGGCCTGCTCCTGGAGCTTGCGCGCGAGGCCGAGCTCAAGGACGCCATAGAGAAGATGTTTTCGGGCGGGAAAATCAATGAGACCGAAAACCGTGCCGTGCTGCATACCGCGCTCCGCAATCTCCCGGGAGAGCCGGTTTATGTGGACGGAAAGGATATAATGCCGGAGGTGCAGGCCGTCCTGCGGCAAATGAAGGATTTTTCCGGGAGGGTGATCTCCGGGCGGTGGAAGGGTTATACCGGCAAACCCGTCAGGGACATCGTGAATATCGGCATCGGCGGCTCGGACCTCGGCCCGGTGATGGTGACGGAAGCGCTGAGGCCGTATAAGAAACCGCATATCAACGTCCACTTCGTATCAAACATAGACGGTACACATATCGCCGAAACCCTCGGGAAGCTGTCCCCGGAGACCACGCTGTTCATGATCGCCTCAAAGACATTCACCACACAGGAGACCATGACAAACGCCCGGACGGCGAGAAAGTGGTTCCTCGACTCCGCGGGGGACAGCGCCTTTGTAAGGAAGCACTTCGTGGCGCTTTCCACCAACAGTGAAAAGGTCCGGGAGTTCGGAATAGACACCGAAAACATGTTCGTATTCTGGGACTGGGTCGGCGGCAGGTACTCCCTGTGGTCGGCCATCGGGCTCTCCATTGCCTGCGCCGTGGGCTTTGAAAACTTCACGGCCCTGCTTGAAGGCGCGCATGCAATGGACAGGCACTTCAGGGAAGCCCCCTTTGAGAAAAACATCCCGGTGATCCTGGCGCTGATCGGCATATGGTACAACAACTTCCACGGTGCGGAGACCGAGGCCATCCTGCCTTACGACCAGTACATGCACAGGTTCCCCGCTTATTTTCAGCAGGGCAACATGGAGAGCAACGGCAAGTCCGTGGACAGGAGCGGCCGGGAAGTCTCATACCAGACGGGACCGGTCATCTGGGGGGAGCCCGGAACAAACGGCCAGCACGCGTTCTTTCAGCATATACACCAGGGCACAAAGCTGATTCCGTGCGACTTTATCGCCCCTGCAATCAGCCACAACCCCGTCGGGGAGCACCATGATATCCTGCTGTCCAATTTTTTCGCACAGACAGAGGCATTGATGAAGGGCAGGGACCGCGAGGCGGTGATTGAAGAGCTCAGGGCGGCGGGCGAGAGCGGGGAAAGGATGGAAAGGCTCCTGCCGTTCAAGGTATTCAGGGGCAACAGGCCGACCAATTCAATCCTGGTGAAAAAACTCACGCCCCGGACGCTCGGCAGTCTCATAGCGATGTATGAGCACAAGATATTCGTGCAGGGGGTGATCTGGAACATATTCAGCTTTGACCAGTGGGGTGTCGAGCTGGGCAAGCAGCTCGCCGGCAACATACTTCCCGAATTGAAGGATGACAACGTCGTAACATCCCACGATTCATCCACCAACGGCCTGATCAATGCATTCAAGGCATGGAGGGAATGAACTTAAGGTTGATGTTGCACAAACAGTCAGAGGAGGTGCTTTTATGAACTACCGGACAGGAAAACCCGGACGGATAGTGGTTGCAAAATTTGATGACCATGACGATGTGCTTGCCAACCTTGCCGATATTGCAAAGAAAGAAAATATCAGGGCCGGTGTTCTTTATCTTGTGGGAGGCATGCGCAGCGGGAAAATAGTGGCGGGCCCCAGGGCAGACACCCTGCCGCCGGCACCGGTCTGGAAAGACCTCGGTGAAAGCCACGAGGTCATCGGGATAGGAACGATATTCTGGCAGGAAGATGAGCCGAAGATACACCTGCACGGCGCGTTCGGCAAAAAAGACACGGTAAAGGTCGGCTGTCTCCGCGAGAAAGCCGAAACCTTTCTCATTCTTGAAGCGATAATAATCGAGATAGAGGGGATTGACGCAACGAGGGAGGTCGACCCTGCTGCAGGGCTGGCGCTGCTGAAACTGCAATAAGCGTGCGGCAGGTTTTACGCCGGAATCCCCCGCCCGCTTATGCAACGTTGTAAAGCCGCTCCGTGATCCCCCCGTATCACTTACGAGGTGTTACAACGCACCCTATGAAATGTCAGGACTGTTTTGCCTTTTTCGAGCAATTCCTTGCGAAGCGCTCCCGTCCTGCTTCCCGGTGCAGCGTAAGGCACGAGAATCTCATCCGCGAGCGCGGCTGCAAAGCGGTTGCGTCTGTAAGCTCGTTTCGATGAAATGCGATTGTCTTTGTTACTGAAAGAAGACAGAAGAAGCAGTCTGCCTGCTTCTATGGGCTTTATGTATTCCTTCTTTATCCGCATTCCTTCAATGCCCCGGGCAGGGCAGATAATTACGGGCTGTTTACCGCGCAACAGTATATTCAGACATTCCTGTTCCATCGGAGAGTGAAACCCGCTGATGACCGTAACTCCGTGCTCCCTCAACTTACGCATGAGTTCGTAAGTTTTCAGAATGATTTTTCCGGGACATTTTACAGAGCAGAAAACAGCAAGGGTTTTGTTACCCAAAATGTCCGTATTGCCGATGGCTGTAATCATTTCCGGCGCATCTTCGGCGAGGTATTTTCCGAGAGAGGCAGGATATGCAGGATGGTCTCTATGGATGCGGATGGTTTTCATTTATACGCAACCCTCTGTTGAAATTAAATATATTTTCGGCCGCTGGCCTAACATGACAACCGCTCCAGGACATTTTTCCATCAAATGACCATCAAATAAAAACCTATTCACCAAGTCCTTGAAAACAAAAGATATTTTACTCTTCAATTAGCAGGTTGGCGTTTCCAGAACATATCTTTGTCAAATAGCAGATATCGTAGGCCCATAACACCTCGCAGGTGTGACAACGCGGATTATACACCTCTCCGCTTTTCACTGCGCGCCCTGTAAAGCCGCTCCGTGATCCCCCCTTCTTTTTCAAAGGATTCGGCCTGTGCCCTGACCTGGCGGTCAAGCAGACTGCATGCTACCGTGATAAGAACGAGAGCGCCATTTGCTGCAATCTCGGAGAAAGATTCTCCTGCGGACTTGATGGACACCGTGGACTTATTGCTCTGTCCACCCTGTCTATTCTGTCCATAATCTTTGTGCATATCCCTGACCCACTCTGCAACCTCATCAGCCGTCCTGCACCGTCTCTCAATCAAAGAGGCTCGCCGGGAATCTTCCCGGCTCCAGAGAGGCAGCCCGCGCTGCCTGAGAAAGTCTTCATAATCGAGACGCAGTTCCTCAAGGCTGGCGCGCGCAACATTGGTCAGTTTAATCTCCATTTTCCTGGAAGTTCCACTAACCTGACTGCCCTCGGCGATGTTTTGTACGCCGGATCGGGCGGCCTGCACCATCTGATCATGCGTGCGGCTTCGTTTATCCATATAGCGGTTACAAAAGCGCACTGTTACATCGTAAACGAGCTGGGCGATCTGAAAGCTCTTGAGCTTGCGGTATCCGCCCTGTTTGGGAATTATAACGTTACTCATCAGCCCTTCCCCTCCATAATTCCTATCTCCTCATTTATCAAGCCATGTTTGAATTTGCTTTTAAGGTTCATCCTTCTTCAATTATCACCCCTGATTATCCAATCCCCATCCTGTACTTGATGATTTTCAGCATTGGCCGTGACCTGGAAGTAACGCTGTCGATTTTTACCGATCAAATGTCTCTATATTATGTTCTCGTGGATACAGCTGATAGGTCCCGGCATTGAATACAGTGTCTCTCCCGTAATAGAAGCGGCCTGTAAACACATCTACACAACCGAAAATTTCAATAGACTTCCTTTGTCCGGTAACAGGAACTTCAGGCTGACACCCTGTGCGAGCCCGGGTGGCATGTAGCGTTGAATCCTGGCGAAAGGAAGCTTCATCTTCAAAAATTAAAGCCGCTTTCTCGCTCTTCGCTTTTTTTAATTTTCAGGTCTTTGGTGAGAGAAGGCAAGCTCCTTTAAAATCCTCAAGACATGTCGTGGGTCATATTGAATTCCAAACTCCTCCTTGATCACTCTGGCAATCATTGGAGATGTCCAAACGCCGGAGAGATATCCATAAGCAATAGGGCCACTTTCCATAATATCCGATAACTCTTCTTTTTCACTCGCACTTAATAGACAAGGGCGGCCACTTCTTTGCCCTTCTAATAATTCTAATAATCCTTCATAACCAAAATCTTCATAATTTCTCAACCATTCTGAAACCTTCGAGCGAGGCGACTTTAATACACTTGCGATATCTCCGCTTGTTAGTTCCTCAGAATTCAACATGACAGCATGAATTTGTTTAGCAACTCGATATTCGCCGTGGATCTCGGCTTCCTTTTTTAAACGGTTTAATTTCTTTAACCTTTGTGGATGAATCTTTATATGACGCGGCCTCATGATATACCTCCTCTTAAGGAGTATATCATAAGCCTTGCATTATGTCCCTTTATTTATGTCGTCTTGTATATTTCTCTTGTCCAACAGCAAGACCTTAAACAGATCTTTCTTCAAATCCCTCATCAACGGCATCAAATAATTTGCAACTTGCAACTTCTACATCCCTACAAGAAGCCTGCAGCAATTACCCTCCCCGCCGGACCATTTCTCTATACATTCATCAAGCTGTTTCCGGCCCCGCAGGTTGAAATATCCGGCGCAGAAGTCGGCTCTGTCAGAGACCTGAAGAGTCTCCTTCAAAACAGCGAGTAACGATCGCTTAATGTTATCGAAGATCCCCGGCATGGTTACCGTCCCTGTGAACAACCCTTGCTGCGCGGAAACAATTCTGTAAATTTTAACACTTGCCCCCTGTTTTCCGCTTCTCTTCCCCGGAGTTTTACAGCTTTCAAAATTATAGCAAAACAGCCCAGGGATCAGCGCGGATCAGTGTATTCCTTTAAACCCGACGAATGCCTATGCTGTTGACTCGGCAGACGGGTATGATGGTGTCGAAGGGGGGGGCCGGCATCCGGTCATCTTGTTTTTATGCCCAGTTTTTTTATCTTGCTTCTCAATGTATTCCTGTTTATGCCGAGCAGGCGGGCCGCCTTCACCTGGTTCCCGTTAGTCTCTTTCATTACCATCATAATAAGGGCCTTTTCGACTTCCGGCATAACCATGTCATAAAGGTTGAACCTTTCAAACCGCTTGATCTTGTGCATAAAGCCCCTCAGCCTGGCCTCAACGAACTTGCCTATGGACTTCGCCTGTTTACGCCGCAGGTCGAAATCCTCGGCTTCAATCCTGGGCCCCTCGGACAGGATGCAGGCCCTTTTCACGGCCAGCCGCAGTTCTTCTTCCTCCCCGGGCCAGGCATGGCTCAGCAGGTATTCCTCCGCCTCTTTTGACAGTTCCTTGGGTTCGGTGCCGATTTGCTCCTCCGCCGTCCTGATGGCTTCCCTTGCAAGCGCAAGTATATCCTCACCGCGGTCTTTCAGCGGCACACGCGTTGTATCCTTGTCCTGACCGGTCATTTTCTCTTTTTATCAACGATTATATTATCAATCAGCCTCGTGCTTCCGATCCTCGCCGCAATACATAAGGCCGCCGGCAGCTTTATGCCCTGCATCGGCTGAAGATTCCGGGTGTCGACGATTTCGATATAATCCGGGTCGGCAAGCGGCTCGGACCTCACCATTTTCTCCATCTCTCTCCTGACATCAGGCGCATTGTCCATTTCACCGGCCAGGATGAGCTTCTCACCGAGTTTCAATGCCCTGAAAAGAACAGTCGCCGCCTTTCTCTCTCCGGCATTCAGATAGCTGTTTCTCGAACTCATTGCAAGGCCGTCTTTTTCCCTTATCACGGGGCAGACTATAATATCCACGTCAAAATTGAGATCCCTGACCAGTTTCTTTATCACCACTGTCTGCTGGAGGTCTTTCCGGCCGAAATACGCCCTGTCAGGCATCACGATATTGAACAGCTTCGCGACCACGGTCGCCACACCGTTGAAATGCCCCGGTCTTGACACGCCGCAGAGCATCCGCCCTATTCCACCCACGTCAAGCGATACGGAGCGGGACGGCTCCGGGTACATCTCGCTGCCTTCAGGCATGAAAACGGCATCCACATCCAGGGCCGAGAGCTTTTCCAGGTCTCCAACGGGATCCCTCGGATACCTGTGGAAATCCTCGCCCGGCCCGAACTGCGCGGGGTTAACAAAGATGCTCACGACCGTTATGGCGTTTTCTTCCCTTGAACGCCTGACAAGGCTCAGATGCCCTTCATGCAAAGCGCCCATTGTGGGGACAAAACCCATGGTTTTATTTCCCGTCCTGAGTATCTTGTTGAATGCCCGCATGTCCTTTATGGTTTTTATTATCTGCATAACGGGCGCACCATTCACATTTTCCTTATCTCTCTCATCAATGCGCTGAACAACTCCCGCTCTTTCAATGTCTTCACCACCCTGCCGTGTTTAAACAGAATGCCGGTTCCTTTCCCACCGGCTACGCCGATATCAGCCTCCCTGGCCTCTCCGGGGCCGTTGACCACACAGCCCATCACCGCCACTTTGATCGGTTTCTCTATCCCGGCCAGCTTTGCCTCAACCTTTTCGACAATTCTCCTTATGTCGACCTGGCAGCGCCCGCACGTGGGGCATGACACCAGTTCGGGGCCCCTCCGCCTCAGGTGCAGTGATTTCAGAATCTCATAGGCAACCCTTACTTCTTCAACCGGGTCGGCCGTCAGAGAGACCCTCATTGTATCCCCTATGCCTTCGGAGAGCAGTATGCCGAGACCCACCGCGCTTTTTATCGTCCCTGAAAATGCAGGGCCTGCCTCGGAAATTCCGATGTGCAGGGGGTATCTGAACTTTCTTGAGAAAAGACGGTATGCCTCAACGGTTTTCATGACATCGGAGGCCTTCAGGGAAACCTTGATCGCAGTGAACTTGAGGTCCTCGAGTATTTTTATATGCCTCGCCGCGCTCTCCACGAGGGCCTTTGCACCTGGATGCCCGTATTTCCTGAGAAGCTCTTTTTCAAGCGAGCCTGCATTCACCCCGATCCTGATGGGCACACCCCTGTCCCTGGCGGCGCTCACCACTTCCTTCACCTTCTGCGTGCTGCCTATATTTCCGGGGTTTATCCTCAGGCCGTCCGCGCCGTTTGCCACGGCATTGAGGGCAAGCCTGTGGTCAAAATGCACATCCGCAACAAGGGGGATGCGGATTTTTTTCTTTATGGATTTTATGGCCGCGGACGCCTCGGAGTTCAGCACCGCAACCCTCACTATCTCACATCCCGCGGCCTGGAGTCTCTTTATCTGGGATACGGTGGCGGCCACATCGCGCGTATCGGTCTTTGTCATGGACTGGACTGAGACCGGCGCCCCGCCCCCGATATCAAGACCGCCGAGGGTTATACGTTTAGTTGATGTTCCCTTTGTCATCCCCGGGTTTCTTCTTGCCGTCAAGCTGGTAATAACTAACCGCTTCCACATGCTCTTCGCCTGTGCGGGAAAAATAGTGCCTGCCGTTGTTCTTTGAGACAAAATACAGGTAATCCACATCCGCAGGATAAAGCGCCGCTTTTATGGACTCTATTCCTGGAGAGGCGATCGGTCCCGGCGGCAGCCCTTTGATTACATACGTATTATACGGCGTCGCCCTCCTCAAGTCCCTGTACCTTATGCGCTTCCATCTCTTTTTCACGCCGTAAAGCACAGTGGGGTCGGCCTGGAGCTTCATGTTCCTCTTCAGGCGGTTATGGTAGACTGCGGATATGAGGGGCCTTTCATCATTGAATATCGCCTCTTTTTCGATAATGGAGGCAAGGGTCAGTACTTCATTGACCGTCATCCCGAGTTCTCCGGCCCTTGCCTTCATGGAGTCATCAAATATTTCATTCATCCTCTGGACCATTATCCTGAAAATCGTCTCAGGCTCTATACCCTTTGAAAAATTATATGTGTCGGGATATATGTAGCCTTCCAGGCTCGGCGCGTCTATGCCGAGCTTTGCAAGAAAATCCCTGTCATAAACAAGCCGCCATGACTTATCGTCGATAAGCCCGGTTTTCTCAAGTTTCCTTTTTATATCCCTGAGCGTTGAGCCTTCGGGCACTGTGACGCTGAACTGTACGGTCCTGCCTTCGATCAGGTCTTCAAACACCTCGAGCGGGCTCATCGAGGCGCTGAGGTTATAATAACCCGGTTTCAGCTGAGTATCCGCGCTGGTTATCCTGCCCAGCAAAAGCAAGCCCAGCCTGTTTTCTATAATACCCCTGTCTTTCAGGATGTCAACGGCTTCCGTAAAAGTGGAACCCTCGGGAATTTCCACCTCTTTCCACTTCTCTTCGAATGAAACAGGGGCGATGAAATGGATGAACAGTAAAAAACCGGCCAGCACCGCTAAGGCCGCAAGCACAGAGATTATTTGCGCTGCAATGGAAGAACGGTCAGTCATTTTTTCAACCCTCAAGGTGACGCAGTACAATTAAGCGCATCAGGAAGCCCTGCAACATATTTCATCCTGGATTGCCTGAGGACTCCTTTATCGTCTGTATCATCATGTCGGCTTATTGTGGTCATTCCTTGAGCTGTCGGCCCCGCGCCATTGCCTGCCGCCGCACATCCGCGCTTGTCACCGGCATGGAGGCATATTAATAAGCATGCCAGATTAACATGATAAAATCAAACAGATGAGGCTCCTGCAAAAGTCGTCTCCCTGTCACCAGCAGCGGAGAGAGAGGTCTTTATAACTCACCGCTGCCGAAAGATTTCCCCCTCCGGTCGAAATGACATATACAGGCGTTTTCATACTTTTGCAAGAGGTTCAGATATTTTCATGTTTTCATGCAATGCAGGCTCTCCTGCCGGGCTATGCCGCATTAAGGTTAACGTCCGTCATGCGTCGGCGAGGAGTTTCCTGTATACGGCTTCATAACCGTCCGCCATTGCCCTGACCGAGAAACGCCGACGGGCCTCCCGCAGGCAACGCGACCGGTCGATACGGTCGATCCGCTTGACAGCCTCCACCATTTCATCCACTGTGTCCGCGATAAAACCGGTTACCCCCTTCATGACCACCTCGGGAACGGACCCGCACGGCCGGGCGATCACGGGCGTGCCGCAGGCCATTGCCTCGATCATCACCAGACCGAAAGGCTCGGGCCAGTCAATGGGGAATATGAGCGCGGCGGCGTCCCCCAGAAACCCCGGCTTTTCCGAATCGTGAATCTCGCCGAGATATTCAATCAGCGGGTGGGCAAGCAATGGCTCGACCTCCCGCTCAAAATACTCCCGGTCAGCGGAATCCACCTTGCCGGCGAGTTTAAGCGGGAGCCCTGCCCGTTTAGCCACTTCAACAGCCAGGTCCGGCCGCTTGTCACGGGAGAGCCTCGAAAAAAAGGCCAGATACCCGCCCATGCCGCTGCCGGGCCTGAATGAATGCCCGGGCAGGCCGTGATACACGGTGGCCATCCACCGGGGAGCGAGGCGCGACAGGGGGCGGCGCTGGTCATTGCTGATGGAGACAAGCGGCATGTCACGGAAATACTCCATCATGGGCATCCAGTGCGGCAGGTCCAGCCGGCCGTGAAGCGTATGTACGGTCGGCACGTTGAAAAAACGCGCAAAGGGGAAGGCCAGATAATCCACATGGCTGTGAATGATGTCGAATTCCCCTGCCATGTCGAATGCGCGTGCAAGCTCGATCATGTGAAATGCCACAGCATCGGGATTGTCAGGGTCGAGCCTGACAGAGCGGTCCCTTACGCTGTAAAGCTCCGCCTCTGTACGGGAATCACCACTGGCGAACAGTGCAACGCGATGCCCCCGCCCGACAAGCTCTTCCGTCAGGAAAGAGACAATCCGTTCGGTCCCGCCGTACAGGACCGGCGGGACGGGTTCTATGAGCGGCGCCAACTGGGCGATATTCATAATGGCAATTATATCAGAAATTTTTCATGCTGTACTGCTCTTATTGAAACAGCCTTCCGGAGTATTGCATAAGCCGGCATCATGAAGAGCAAGCCTTTATGATATAAATCATAGCCAAGCGTTGGAAAAAGTGTTTAGATAACCGCAGACACAAGACACAGGCATTACCCCCTGCATCTTTCAGCATGTGGCAGGTATTCAGAGCATCTTGCAAAAGCATGAAAATGCCTGTATATGTCATTTCGACCAAAGGGAGAAATCTTTCGGTATCGATGAGTTATAAGACCTCTCTCTCCGCTCGATGTGACGGACGGAGGACTTTTGCAAGAGTCTCTTCATTGATAACTTTAATGCTGCATAAGACGGCGGTGTTTTTATGCCGCTGTAAGGGATTACAATGCAATAGCGGTTGCAGGGGAAAACAGGTTTATTGTACCGGAAAGCCGGAGAGGAGAAAATGCAATGAATGACCGATCCATAGCCTATTTTTCAATGGAGATCGCCCTTGAAGAGGGGATGCCCACGTACAGCGGGGGCCTGGGCGCACTGGCGGGCGACACCATACGGTCCGCCGCTGATCTCAAGGTGCCGGTGGTGGCTGTTACTCTCATTCACAGGAAGGGATATTTCCTGCAGCATCTGGACGCCGCAGGCCGGCAGACGGAGGAACCCGTGGAGTGGACCGTTGAAGACTTTCTGGAGGAGATGCCGGCAAGGACGTCAGTAGTTATAGAGGGGCGGACCGTTCATATCCGTGCGTGGAGGCATGAAATCACCGGGGCAGGCGGCTTCAGGGTTCCGGTATACCTGCTGGATACGGATCTCCCTGAAAATGCGGCGTGGGACAGGGAACTGACGCACTTCCTGTACGGCGGGGACCTGCATTACAGGTTCTGCCAGGAGGTGGTCCTCGGCATCGGCGGCCTCAGGGCGCTCCGCGCCCTCGGGTATGAAGACATCAGGCGGTTTCACATGAACGAGGGACATGCCGCCTTCCTTACCCTGGAGCTGTTGTATGAAGAGGCCCGGAGAGCGGGCAGACAGTCCATCAACAGCGACGATATAGATTCTGTGAGGAAGAAGTGTGTATTTACCACGCATACGCCGGTCCCAGCAGGGCACGATCAGTTCCCCATGGATTTGTTCGACCGGGTTTTCATCAATCGCAGGGAGTTCCTGGACATGAAGGATGTATTCTGCATAGACCTGGCAAACCACATCGCCAAACAGCATATGGACATCTCCGAGATGGCGCCCGTGTTCATGGGAGGCAGCAACATCAACATGACCTATCTCGCCCTCAACCTGAGCCACTATGTCAACGGCGTGGCCAAGAAACACGGTGAGGTTTCAAGCCTGATGTTTTCCGCCTATAAGATTGACGCCATCACCAACGGCGTCCATGCAGCCAACTGGGTATCCGGCCCTTTCCGCGAGCTTTATGACCGCCATATGCCCGGCTGGCGGCAGGACAATTTCACATTGCGCTATGCACTGAGCATACCGGGAGAGGAAGTATGGCAGGCGCACATGCGGGCAAAGGACGAGATGCTCCGGTATGTGAATGAAAAGACCGGTGCGGGAATGGACCCTGATGTGCTGACCGTCTGCTTTGCCAGGCGCGCCGCCTCCTACAAGCGGCTGGACCTTCTTTTTACGGACATTGAAAGGCTCAGGGACATAGCATCAAGGGCCGGCCCGTTTCAGGTGATCTATGCAGGCAAGGCACATCCGCAGGACATGGGGGGGAAGGAAACCATCCAGCGGATTTTCCGGGCCATGGAATCACTCAAAAATGATATCCGGATCACATATCTTGCGAATTACGACCTGAAACTGGCCAAGATGCTCACGGCGGGGTCCGACCTGTGGCTGAACACACCCATGCCGCCCATGGAGGCATCCGGCACCAGCGGTATGAAGGCGGCGCTCAACGGCGTGCCGAGCCTGAGCATTCTCGACGGATGGTGGATTGAAGGCTGCATCGAGGGTATCACAGGATGGGCCATCGGTGAGGATGCACGTGCAAAGACGCGGGAAGCCGACTGGTCAAGGGATGCCCGTTTTCTCTATGACAAACTGGCGCAGGTCATTATCCCGATGTTTTACAATGACAGAAACCGGTTTATCAACATAATGAGACACTCGATAGCATTGAACGGTTCGTTCTTCAACACGCAGAGAATGATGCAGCAGTATGTGCTGAACGCCTATTTCCTGTAAGAACAGGCGATGTTTCATGCTGCTGTTGACTGACCCTTAATGTTGCATAAGCTGGCAGGAGACGTTTTTATGCAACTGCAAGGCAACCCTTAAATACGGGAGAGGAGTCATGGGATTTTCCACAGGTGAAGTTGTCGAAATGGCCATTCAGACGGAACGGCTCGGGTATGAATTTTATTCCGCCATGTCAAGGAGATTTGAAAAGGACGAAAAACTAAGAGGGCTTTTCGAGATGCTTGCTTTCAAGGAACGGGCGCACGAAAAAATATTCACGGAGATTAAGGGGAAGGTAAAAGATGAAGGAACCGTGGACCGGGAGGAAGTCGCAAGATATCTTAGGGCTGTTGTTGAGTCAGAGTTCTTTCTGGGAAAAGAGAAATCCCTTCCGCCCCTTGAACATGTAAAATCAGAAACGGAAGCCGTCAACTTCGCCCTTTCCTTTGAAAAGGAGACTCTGCTTTATTTTTACAGCCTGCGGGATATGGTGCGTGACAAGGAGATCATCACTGCGATTATAAAGGAGGAAAAGGAACACGTTGCATGGCTGAGGGAGTACAGGGACACGGCCTGACGGCATGTTGCAGATGCCCCGGCGAAACAGACAACCTTAATGTTGCATAAACCGGGC
>JALSHG010000077.1 GCA_026982355.1 Thermodesulfovibrio sp. | reverse complement strand
CATCGTTAACCTCATTTCCGCCTCCTGTTTTTCCTTTCTCCAGGAGACTATTCTTCATATCTTTCGTCAAGATTTCTTTTTTGAGGCAACGATACCTTTTCGTTTCGATTTTTTTTGAGGCAATTCGAATAATTGACAGACAGAACAAAAAGTTGTAGGATTTCACCATATTATCGAAATCATCCTTACAGTTGCATAAACGGGCAGAGGAGTCCTATTTTATGCTACTGTAAGGTGTATTCTATAGACTGGAAAAAACCTGATAACAACAAGAAGGAAGGGAAAAAATGAAAAATTTAAAGGCATCCTTAGCAGTATTTTTTCTGTTTGCTGTGACCGGCATCAGCTTCGCAAAGCCCGCGCAGCCGGAAATGCATTCATTGGAAATAGGCCCCCAGGTGTCACATATCAGATATGAGGAACCGGATGTAATGGAGGAAAAAGGTGTCATGTATGGCATAACCGGCTCCTATGCTTATCACAACAAGTTCATGCTGAAGCTACAGGGTGGATACAGCCTTGGACAGTTGGACTACAAAAATTCGGGGACCATTGATAATATAGACAATTACATGATTGAACTCAGAGGATTGGGAGGCTATGATATCCCGGTATTGAAAAGAACCGTACTTACACCTTACATAGGCCTGGGCTACAGATATCTGAACGACGACTCAAGCGGGATGATTTCATCGACAGGGGCACATGGTTATGAAAGAGAATCAACATACTACTACAGCCCCGTAGGAATTGAGGCCGTCACTCAGTTAAATAACGGATGGTCTCTCGGTCTGACCGTCGAGTATGACCTTTTCTTGGAGGGGAAACAGAAGAGCCGTCTCAGTGATGTCGACGCCAGGTTTTCCGACCTTGAGAACGACCAGCATCAGGGCTATGGATTGAGGGGTTCGGTGAGACTCCGGAAAAAGGGCAGGAATGTGGATTTCGTGATGGAACCATTCATAAAATACTGGGACATAGATAAATCGGAAGAGTCGTTCATTACAGTTTCCGGTTCCATTTGGGGATACGGGTGGGAACCGGAAAACAATTCCACGGAATTCGGCATCAAGCTTGCGGCAATATTCTAAACCTTAATGTTGCATAAGCCGGCAGGAGAGTCCGCCGTAACACCTCCGGACTCTCCTGACCGCAAGCGGCGTTTTTATGCCACTGTAAGGTAAACACTGTTGATGAACTTATTATTTCTTGGACATTCGCTGATAGAGTATTTTGACTGGCAGGAAAGATTCCCGGCGCATAATGCCCTGAACCTCGGGGTTGCCGGTGAAACCGTGGAAGGTCTTCTCTCACGGGTACTGAAGATAAAAGATGTCTGTCCCCGGGCGGACATGATATTTATCATGACAGGGATAAACAATGTCGCAATGGGGGATGCGGATTTTTTCGGAACCTACAGGGTGATCCTCGAAAAACTCTCCTCGTACTATCCCGGCGCAAAGGTGTTCGTGCACTCCATCCTGCCCGTGGCAGTGGATTTCATGACCAACAAACCCGTCCTTGAGGCGAATGCCCGCCTGAAGGAACTGGCTGAAGCTTCGGGCGCGGAGTACCTGGATATATACAGCAGGTTTGTCGACGGACGCGGCGAGCCGGTGAGAGAGCACCTGCTGGATGACGGCGTGCACCTGACACGCCGTGGATATGCCGTATGGTCAGGGGTGTTGGAGGAGATAATAAAATCCTCCTCTTAGCTTCACTGTTGCGTAAAGCTTTTCCGCAGGATTCCCCTGCCCGGGGGCTGGATTTTGTACAACTGCATGGTAAACTTCACTTCGCAGAGACATGAAAATTCGGGCGGCTCCCTTTGCCTGTCCATGCATCATCAGAGGGCAACGTCACTTCTTCTTAAGAACCATGTCGGCCATGATCTTTCTATCCTGGCAGAAGAGCTTTTTCACCCTACCGCGGAATTCCTCCTCTGTAAGGCGGCTCTTATGCGTGCCGACCACCACCTTGATATCAGGGAACGCCTCTTCAAGCGCCTTCCTGTATTTCCCGGTGAAAGGGCAAAGGGCCTTTATACAGTAAGTAAAATGTACGGCGTCAACACCGAATTCAGTAATTCCCCTTATCCGCTGAAGAAGCTTGTCTGCACCGGTCAGTGTCGGACACCCGGGACAATTGATGATCCCCACCAGCTCAAGAAGCTCTCCGGCGGGATACTTTGCAAAGGCCCCCGCGCGTTTGCGCAAATCAGCAAGACAACTCGCAGAGGAACATCCGAGGTCCTGTGTTGCACTGGAACAGGTTAATATGCCGATTCTTGCCATTATGATCTCCTTTCTTCCGTTGGATGCCACATTCTGGTTAACCTTACAGTTGCATAAAACCACCGCCTGGGGGCAGGGGGAGCCGGAGGTTTTACGCCGGACCCCCCTGCCGGCTTATGCAACATTAAGGTGAAATATCTACATCTTCTTGTTTGCAAGCCTGACCCTGACCGTCTCAGCGTGCGCCTGAAGCCCTTCGACCTCCGCCAGGGTCTGAACCGCATGCGCGAGCCCTGCAAATCCGGATTTCGAGGCATTGATAAGGCTTGTGCGTTTCATGAAATCGTACACTCCCAGCGGAGATGAAAACCTTGCAGTGCCCCCGGTCGGAAGCGTGTGGTTGGGACCCGCCGAATAATCGCCGAGTGGCTCCGGAGACCACTTGCCGAGAAACACCGCCCCCGCGTTTTTTATCCGCGGCAGGAGAGCCGCCGGTTTCGCGGTCATCACCTCGAGATGTTCGGGCGCTATCCGGTTTGCGATGTCAACCGCGCTGCGGAGGTCGTGTGTGATGATTATTGCGCCGTACCTGTTGAGTGATTTCCCGATGATATCCTTTCTTCCAAGATTCTTCGCCTGTCTCGCCAACTCCGCCTTCACTTCAGCGGCAAGACCCGCTGAATCCGTGATCAGGACAGATGATGCCATCTCGTCATGTTCCGCCTGGCTGAGCAGGTCCGCGGCGATGAATGAAGGATCGGCCGTACCGTCGGCGATTATCAGTATCTCGCTGGGGCCTGCCACCATGTCGATGCCCACCTGGCCGAATACCATCTTCTTTGCAACCGCGACATATATATTCCCCGGCCCCACGATCTTGTCCACCCTTTTTATCGTCTCCGTGCCGAAGGCCAGCGCGGCCACGGCCTGCGCGCCCCCCGTCATGTATACCTCGCTCACTCCGAGCAGGTTTACCGCTGCGGCCACGTGCGGATTAAGCCTCCCCCCGGGCGCCGGCACGCACAACGCAATCTCCCTCACACCAGCCACCTGTGCGGGGATCACATTCATCAGGACGGTCGACGGATAAGCCGCTTTCCCGCCGGGCACATATACACCGACCCTCTCAAGCGGTCTTATTATCTGCCCGAGCGTGACGCCGCCCGCGGAATAACGCCATGACCTCTCTTTCTGGCGCTCATGAAATTCTCTTATCCTCCCGGCCGATTCTTTCAGGGCCTTCAGGAAGTTTTTATCAACGTTTCTTGAGGCGGACCCAATCTCTTTTTTGCCGATGGAGAGTTTATCGAGCCTTACCGAGTCGAACTTTTCCGTGTACCTCATGACGGCCCGGTCCCCCTGCCTTTGAACGTCTGAAATGATCTTTCTTACAACCCTCTGTATCCCGTCTTCCCCGACCGGGAAAGACGCCCTCTGCTTGAGGGTCCCTATAAAGGCGTCGATCCGGTCTTCTCTGATGATTTTCATCTTGTCTTTTCCTGTGTGTGGTTTGCGTGGCACCCGGTTTCCGGCCGGCAATGTCTTAATTTTACCAGCCGCGAAGGCATAAAGCAAAGTGCGCCTTCCCGCCTCGTGGACCGGCGCATACGGATTTGGCAGGGGCATATATATTAAAATACTTCTCGGCGTTGCATAAACGGACAGGAGCAGCCTGCCGTGAAAACTTTTTATAAACCGGCTGAATTCGGCAGAACATGGTCACAGACAAGGTCATTATCATACTCGGGCCGACGGGCGTGGGCAAAACAGGCTTTTCAATCCTTCTTGCAAAGGCGCTGGATACGGAAATCATAAGCGCCGACTCCATGCAGGTCTACCGGCATATGGACACGGGCACCGCCAAACCCTCCCCCGCCCAACTGAAGGCAGTGCCGCACCGTTTAATCAATATACTGCCGCCGGATGAATCGTTCAGCGCCGGCCTGTTCAGGCAGAAGGCGGTGGAAGCCATCAATGAACTGCACGGCAGGGGGCGCATCCCTGTAATCGTGGGCGGCACAGGGCTCTACATAAGGTCACTGACCATGGGCCTCTTTGAAGGCCCGTCCGCCGACTGGTCACTGCGGCGTGATTTAATGGAAGATGAAAGGCGCTTCGGCGGGGGATACCTCTACAATAAACTCCGGGCGCTCGACCCCGGGGCCGCGGCCGGCATACAACCCAATGACCTCAGGAGGATTGTACGCGCGCTTGAGGTGTCCATCAAGGAAAAAAAGGCGATATCAGAGGTCCGCCGCGTGATGACAAGGCCTTCGGATTACGACTTTATAAAGATCGGCCTGTCAAGGGACAGGAAAGAGCTTTACCACCTTATTGAAAAGAGGGTTGATAAAATGATGGAAAGCGGCCTGCTGGAGGAAACGCGGAGACTCCTTGGGATGAAGCCCGACAGAACGGCCATGCAGGCCATTGGTTACAAGGAGATGAAGATGTATCTCGACGGCCTCGTTGACCTGGATGAGGCGGTGAGACTTGTGAAAAAGCGGACGAAGATGTATGCAAAGAGACAGTTTACATGGTTCAGGAAGGAGCCGGATATACACTGGGTGGATATAACCGGCATTATGGAGGCGGATGAAATCTTTGCAAAAGTGTTAAATGATGTTAAAATTCTTGGGAAGCCCGGGGCCGGGAACCGGATCCGCCCGTAATGCCGCATAAACGGGCGGCGCCCCCGCCCCTCCGGCAAATGTCCCGGTGCAACTGTTAACCTTAATGTTGCATAAGGCGGGCGGTATTTTATGTCACTGTAAGGTAAACGCAAATATCAAAAGAGGTTGAAATGAACAACAAAGAGCGCAAGCTGCAGGACCTTTACCTGAACTATCTGAGAAAGGAAAAGATCGCCGTTACGGTCTATCTTGTAAACGGTGCCCGTTTAAAGGGGATTATAACCGGGTTCGACAATTTCATCGTCCTGTTGAAACAAAACACCCGGCAGCTTATTTACAAGCACGCCATATCCACGATCTCGCCTGAAAAGGAGATCGAGATAAGGCTTCAGGAAGAAAGGGAGGGCTAAACAGGCTCCTTTGTCATTTCCGGTCATTCCCTCCGGCGGTGCGCCGGGGGGAGACGTCCGGGGAAAGATTCCGGACAGGCCGGAACGACAGAGCGCCGGACCGTTGCAATTATGAAAGAAACTCAGGGGAATCCGCTGCTGACAGTTGATGTAATCATTGAGGTGGAAGGCGGGATAGTCCTTGTCAAAAGGAAGAACCCCCCTCCGGGCTGGGCCATACCCGGAGGGTTTGTGGATTACGGTGAATCCCTTGAGCATGCGGCCTGCCGGGAGGCCAGGGAAGAGACGGGTCTTGACATAAACCTCGTAAGGCAGTTTCACACTTACTCGGACCCCGAGAGGGACCCGAGGCACCATACGGTCTCCACCGTCTTCATAGCCACTGCCTCCGGCAAACCGAAGGGCGGGGACGATGCAAAGGAGGCAAGGGTTTTCACCAGGGACAACCTCCCGGAAGAAATCGCCTTTGATCACAGGCGGATACTCGAGGATTATTTCAACGGCAGGTATTGAAAAAGGAGTTATAAGCACCGGTTTAAGGCAACCCTTAACCTCAATGCCGCATAAACGTGCGGAGGAGTCCGCCGGAAAACCCCCGGACTCCCCTGCCCGCGGGCGGCATTTTTATGCCACTGTAAGGTAAAGGCATCATGTCTCCTGTAAGTCCGGCAAAGGAAAAAGCGCTCCGGGAGAAACTCGAAAGCCTCGGTGTTTTCGAGAAGGATATCAGGGAGTCATTTATCCGCTCCAGGGGCAAAGGGGGACAGAATGTCAACAAAACCTCCACCTGCGTTTATCTCAGGCATATCCCCACGGGAATTGAGGTGAAATGCCGGAAGGAACGCTCGCAGAGCCTGAACCGCTATCATGCGAGGGTGCTCCTGTACTCAAAGATAGAGCGCCTGGTCAGGGGCAGGAAAAGCGAAGAGGAGCAGCGCATTGCAAAGATAAGGGGGCGGAAGCGCAGGCGCTCAAAGAGGGCGAAGGAAAAGATGCTTGAAGAGAAGAGGTTGCAGTCGATAAAAAAGACCGAACGTTCGTTCAGATATGTTCCGGACGAATATTAGCCCCGGCGGGGGCGCTGTTTTTTTGCAATATACAGCGTTTCCTGATATATTTATACATCTTGACCTTAATGTTGCATAAACCGGCGGGAGAGTCCGGCGTAAAACTTTAATATAGAGCGATAAGATGAGATTCCTGCAAAAGTGTGAAAATGTCTGCATGTGTCATTTCGACCGGAGGGAGAAATCTTCCGGCGGCGATGAATTATAAAGACCTCTCTCTCCGTTCGAGGTGACAGGGAGACGGCTTATGCGAGAGCCCCGGAAAATTGAAATAAGCGGTTGCAGGAGGAATTCACCCCCCGGTGAGACGCCGGGCGACATGTTGTATGCCGTGCAGAGGCTCCGCTGATGTATTGCAGGTAAAGCTTTTCCGTCGATCCGACCTGCCCTCCCGGCGGTATTTTATGCCGCCTGTGCCACTGTAAGGCAGGTTTGCAGAGACAATTATTCAGGAGGATGAATTGAGCAGAAAAAGGATTTCCATTGAACCGGCGGACAGGGTGAAGAACCTGCCGCCTTATCTGTTTGCAACTATCGACAGGATGAAGGAAAAAGCGGTCGGCAGAGGGGTCGATCTCATTGATCTGAGCATAGGCGACCCTGACACGCCCACGCCCCGCCACATTGTGGAGAGGATGAGAAAGGCGGTGAAGAACCCGCAGCATCATCAGTATCCTTCATATGCCGGCATGCTCTCCTTCAGGGAAGCGGCGGCGGACTGGTTCAGGAAGAGATTCAATGTCTCCCTGAACCCCGGGACAGAGATTCTTTCCCTGATCGGCTCGAAAGAGGGCATCGGCCATTTGCCCCTCGCCTTTATCAACCCGGGTGATGTTGTGCTGGTCCCTTCTCCGGGATACCCTGTTTATCCTGTCGCCGCCCTGTTCGCCGGCGGGAGGAGCCATGCCATGCCCCTGCTGGAGAAGAACGGGTATCTTCCGGATTTAAAGGCAATCCCCCGCGGTGTTCTCAAAAAGGCAAAACTCATGTTTATAAATTATCCCAACAACCCCACCGCCGCTGTTGCGGGCAGGGCCTTTTACAAAGAGCTTGTCGAATTCGCCGCCCGCCACAATATCCTTGTATGCCATGACGCGGCCTATTCGGAGATTTATTACGACGGCAGAAAACCCCTGAGTTTTCTGCAGGTGCCGGGCGCCAAATCAGTGGGGATTGAATTCCACTCACTTTCAAAGACATACAACATGGCCGGATGGAGGATAGGTTTTGCCGCGGGTAACAGGGAGGCAATAGCCGGGCTCGGCAGGATCAAGACCAATCTTGACTCCGGTATTTTCCAGGCCGTTCAGGAGGCAGGCATCGAGGCGCTGAAAACGGATGACAAGGTTCTCGGAAAGATAAGGGACATGTACCGGGAGAGAAGGGATGTCCTGTATGAAGGACTGACCGCCCTCGGCCTTGAAGTCAGAAAACCAGTGGCTACCTTCTATCTCTGGGCAAAGGTCCCCCCCGGCTTTACCTCCACGGATTTCACAGTCCGCCTGCTCAACAAGGCGGGTGTTCTGACAACGCCGGGCAACGGCTTCGGGGAGCCCGGGGAGGGTTATGTGAGATTCGCCCTGACGGTACCAGTCAGGAGGATGAAAGAGGCGGTGGACAGGATAGGCGAGGCGCTTTAGCTTCAGCCGGAGCATTCAGTATCCGATCAGCCCAGCAGCCGGTTCTGTATCGTGTAATGTGTCAGCTGCGCGTTGTTCTTCATGCCCATCTTGCACAGGATGCGGGTACGGTAGGTGCTGATGGTCTTGACGCTCAGCGACAGCTCCGAGGCGATCTCCTTCACCGTCTTTCCCGAGGCGATCATGCACATCACCTCAAACTCGCGGTCCGAGAGTGTCTCGTGCAGCAGTTTCCCTGAACCGTTCTCCATGTGACAGGCGAGGGTTTCGGCAAGCGAGGGACTGATGTATTTCCTGCCGGAGGCGACTTTCCGCACGGCATCAAGCAGTTCATCCGCATTGCTTCCCTTTGTCAGGTATCCGTATGCGCCGGCCTTTATTGCGCGCACGGCATAGTGGTCTTCGGGATGCATGCTCAGCATCAGGATTTTAAGTGACGGCTTGTCGTTTCTCAGTTGTTTCAATACATCCAGTCCGCTCCTGCCCGGCATGGAGATGTCCAGCAGGATTACGTCGTAATCCCTCTCCCAGGCTTTCCGCAGGACTTCCTGGCCGGCGGCAGCCTCATCAACGGCAATGACATCCGGCATCTCCGACAGAATCCGCCTGAGACCTTCCCTGACAAGTGCATGGTCATCGGCTACGAGTATTCTCATCACCGTCTTTCCCCTTCCGTCACTGAACAGTTGCATAAAACACCGCCCGCGTGCAGGAGAGTGCGGGGGGCCCGGCGGGCTTCCCTGCACGTTTATGCCGCATTGATGTATAGAGGCGCTTTTCAGCCTCACGGCAGGATAATTCCCTCCGGGCCGGTACATGCACCGGCCTCTTCATGCAACATCAGTTTAAAATTCAGGAATGAATAAAGAATGCCCCCCGCGTTCTTGCTTAGAATTTATCACTAACCGCTTTGAATTGTCAATTTGCCCCTGCACGCCGTCAATTCTCTCCACATCCCGGCTCCGGCGCGCCGGCCTTGCCTTAGGTTGATGCTTCTGCTACAATGACATCAGCCCGGTAACAGTAACTTCTTGACCTTAATGTTGCACAAGCCGGCAGGGGAGTCCGCCGTAAAACCTTTATAAAGCGATGGGATATCGGAAACATGTCTTTATTGCAGGACGTAACGGAGAGTGAGATTCCAAAGGATGTCGATAAGCCGTGCGGAATACTCTCCAAGGTATCGCGGATAAAGCTTTTCCGCCTGACTCCCCTGCCCGCGGGCGGCATTTTTATGCCACTGTAAGGTTGATTTACCGGCACATAAGGCGGAACTCCCTGTTTCCTATGGAAGACTTATCGCTGCACATTCTCGACATCGCGGAAAACTCGATAACAGCGGGCGCGGACAGGATAAAGATAAGGATAGTTGAGGATATCAAAAAGAATCTTCTCCTTTTAGAGATATCCGACAACGGCAGGGGCATGGACAGGGAAATGCTGGAACATGCCCGCGATCCTTTCCATACCACGAGGACCACAAGACGGGTGGGCATGGGGATCCCCCTGCTCGCGCAGGCCGCAAGGGAAAGCATGGGAGATATAGATATAAAGACCGAAGAGGGAAAGGGCACCACCGTCACCGCCACCTTCCGCTATGACCACATAGACAGAAAACCCCTTGGTGATATCGCGCAGACCATGGCCGTGCTTATCGCCTCCAACCCTGATATCGATTTCATATTCGAACATGAGAGAAACGGCAGGACATATCTTCTGGATACATCTGAAATAAAAAGGGAACTGGACGGTGTGCCCGTAACCACACCCGAGGTGATAAAAATTATTAAAGACGATATAAGTACGTGGCTAAATAGTACAGGTAATATGATAGAATAACGTTCAACATCAATGCAAGAACTTAACATATAAATTTACATTTTTTATACCTGCGTTGCGTGTTACGAGTTCCGTACTACGGTCTATTGTGAAAACTCGCACTCCGCGGCCGGTTTATAAGGAGGGTGTATATGGAAAAAAAGGGGAAGATTTTAATACTTGATGACGACCCTGTTGTAACATTAAGCTGCAAGAGGATTCTCGGCGCCGAAGGCTACAGCATCTCGACCGTTGAGAAAGGAGAAGACGCCCTCAATAAACTGGCAAAGGAAGACTTTGACCTGCTGATTTCCGATATAAGGCTCCCCGATATAAGCGGAATGACCGTGCTCAAGGAGGCGCGGATAATCAAACCCGGCACCGATGTCGTCATGATTACAGGCTATCCCACCCTTGAGGATGCAAAGGAGTCGACAAGGCTCGGAGCGGAGCAGTACCTCGAAAAACCGTTTACACCCGAGTTCATGATCAATGTCGCAAAAAAGATATTCGACAAGAGGGGATGGATACTCAGGCAGGCCTTCATCGATGAATTCAGGGACTCCGTGGTTTCCCTCAGGGACAAGGAAAATCCCGTTATCTTCTACAAGGAAGGCACGTGGGCAAGACCGACGAAAAACGGGCTATGGGAAATGGGCTGCGACCTCAGGTACTGGCTTCTGACGGGCAACCTCATGTATGTTGAATTCATAAAGGGCATAGACAAACTCAAGGCCGGCCAGCCTTTTGCGAGAATATATTCGAGCAGCGGACAGGGAAGCGACCTGCTTTCACCCATGAATGCCGAGCTGAGGGAGATCAATACCAAGGCGAACGATGTTATGGCCGCTTTACTCAAGGAACATCTCTCGGAGGGCTGGTTGTTATGGCTGGCAAGGGTATTCCCTTTGGAGACGTGAGCCGGATAATAACCAATCCCTGACAGAAACAATAACAGACACAGCGGGGGGAGGGAATCATGTTTGAAATTCTAAAAAAACAGGAGTTGTCGGAGAATATAACCCTGTTTGAAATCGACGCAAAAGACATTGCAAAAAAAGCGGAGCCCGGCAATTTCATCGTCCTCAGGATACACGAGGAAGGGGAGAGAATCCCGCTGACCATAGCGGACTTCGACAGGGAGAGAGGAACCCTGACCACCGTCTTCCAGAAGGTAGGCAAGACCACTCATCACCTCGGAACACTAAATGAAGGGGATTTCATATCCGACGTGATAGGCCCCCTCGGCATCAATTCCCACATAGAGAATTTCGGAAAGGTGGTATGCGTCGGCGGGGGTGTGGGTATAGCTCCCGTTTATCCCATAGCAAGGGCGTTGAAGCATGCCGGCAATCATGTCTTTTCAATCATAGGCGCAAGGACGAAGTCCCTCCTGTTCTGGGAGGACAGGATGCGGCAGGTCTCGGACGAGCTGATCGTCACAACGGATGACGGCTCCTGCGGCAGAAAGGCAGTTGTGACCATTCCCCTTGAAGAGCTCCTGAAGGAGCACACCGACATAAAGCTGGTGATCGCCATCGGCCCCGCCATAATGATGAAATTCGTCTGCAAGACAACGGAGAAATACAATGTAAAGACCGTGGTCAGCCTGAACTCGATCATGATCGACGGCACAGGGATGTGCGGCGGTTGCAGGGTGGAGGTCGGGGGTGAGACAAAGTTCTGCTGCGTGGACGGTCCGGACTTTGACGGACATAAGGTCGACTTCGACCTGCTCATGGAAAGACAGAAAATGTATCTTGACGAAGAAAGAACGGCCTTCGAGAGATACAAGGCGGCGTTAGGGGGGTGACATGGGAACAGAACCTGAAAAACAGGACAAAAAGACAAAAACCAGGGTAAGGATGAAGGAGCAGGAGCCCGCGGAAAGGGCCCGGAATTTCAGGGAGGTCCCTTTCGGATACACCCCTGAGGAAGCGGTGGAGGAGGCATCAAGATGCCTTTCATGCAAAAATCCTCCGTGCAGGGAAGGCTGCCCCGTGGAGGTTGAGATACCGCAGTTCATCAGACTTATCAAGGAAGGGAATTTCCTTGAGGCATGCTATACGATCAAACAGAAAAACGCCCTGCCCGCTGTATGCGGAAGGGTATGCCCGCAGGAAAACCAGTGCGAAGCCCGCTGTATCGTGGGCAAAAAGGGCGATCCCGTTGCCATAGGCAACCTCGAGAGGTTCGCTGCTGATTACGAGGCTGAAAAAGGCGAGGTCAGGATACCGGAGAAACCCCGTGCCACGGGCAGGAAGGTCGCCATCATAGGCTCGGGCCCCGGCGGCCTGACATGCGCCTCGGACCTTATAATGTCCGGCCACGAGGTTACCATGTTCGAGGCATTGCACAAGCCCGGAGGAGTGCTGGTCTACGGCATACCGGAGTTCAGGCTGCCGAAGGTGATCGTGGAGAGGGAAGTCGGCTACATAAGAAAATTAGGAGTCGAGGTAGTGACCAATGCCGTGATCGGCAGGCTCTTTACCGTGGATGAACTACTGAATGAAAAAGGCTATGATGCATGCTTTATCGCCACAGGGGCGGGGCTGCCCATGTTCCTCGGCATACCCGGGGAAAACTTCAACGGTGTCTACTCCGCCAATGAATTCCTGACAAGGGCCAACCTGATGAAGGCATATCTCTTCCCTGAATACGACACGCCCATAAAGAGGCCCGGGAGGGTTGCCGTGTTCGGGGCAGGCAACGTGGCAATGGACTCCGCAAGGGTTGCACTGCGGCTCGGGGCGGAGAAGGTGTACCTTGTCTACCGGCGTTCAGAGGCCGAGATGCCCGCGAGGAAGGCGGAGATACACCATGCAAAGGAAGAGGGCGTGGAGTTCGTGCTCCTGACCAATCCCGTGAGGTTCCTTGATGACGGCAACGGGAATCTTCGCGCGGTTGAATGCATAAGGATGGAGCTTGGAGAGCCTGATGAAAGCGGCAGGAGACGGCCGGTTCCCGTGGAGGGCAGCGAGTTTGAAATGGAGATAGACGTGGCCATCCCCGCGCTCGGCGCAAAGGCGAATCCGCTCCTGCTGAAAACCCTGCCCGACCTCAGACTGAACAGGAGGGGTTATATAATCGCTGAGGAAGAGACCGGCATGACATCCAAGAGGGGCGTGTTCGCCGGGGGCGATATAGTCACGGGCGCTGCAACGGTTATCCTGGCAATGGGCGCCGGCAAAAAAGTGGCAAGGGCGATAAACGGATATCTTAAATGGAAATACTGGGATGTCAGCGGTTTTATAGAGCAGTAATGCCGGTTGTTTGATGCCCCTCCGCCCTTAAACCGAAAGGGTGAGACTCCTTTCAAGCTGAGTGGAGGGTTGCTTGCGAACTTTAATGTTGCATAACCCCGGCATTTTTATGCGTAAGTGTGTGGAATAATGTTAATTACTCAAGTTAAACATAAAGGAGGGTCTGCTGATGGCTGATGACATCAAAATCCTGGTGGTGGATGACGAGCCTGTGGTGATAAAAAGCTGCAAGAGAATTCTTGAGGCTGAAGGATACAACATTGACGGGGCCTCGGGCGGGAGAGAGGCTATAATTGCAATGGAGCAAAAGCCGTACGACTTTGTTATTACCGACCTCAAGATGCCGGAGGTGGACGGCATAACCCTCATAAAGTGGATAAAGAAATCAAGGCCGGAGACGGGTGTTCTCATCATCACCGGGTATCCCTCGCAGGAGACGATCAAGGATGCGCTTGAACTCGGGATCATAGACTATGTTCCCAAGCCATTTACCCCCGTGGTGTTGATGGACGTTGTCGCCAGGGCCATAGAGTGGAAGCAGAAGAGCGTCCCTGCCGAGGCAAAGAAAAAAGAGGAAGAGTTTCCGCCCTCCATGATGGCCGAGCTGGACAGGATGATAAGCAGTTACAGGGACAAGCCGGGCAGCCTTATACCGGTCCTGCAGAGGGCACAGGAGATAGTGGGATACCTCCCGCCCATTGTGCAGAAACGGATATCAAAGGGGCTGAACATACCCGCGGCCGAGGTCCACGGCGTGGTGTCTTTTTACTCGTTCTTCACCATGCAGCCCCGCGGCGACCATATCATCAAGGTCTGCCTCGGCACTGCATGCTATGTAAAGGGCATTGATGAAGTGCTGGACAAGATAAAGGAGAACCTGCATATCGGCGTCGGTGAGATAACAGAGGACAGGAAATTCTCACTCGAGGCCGTGCGCTGCCTCGGCGCCTGCGGCCTTGCGCCGGTCATGGTCATTGACCATGATACCCACAGCGCGGTGACTCCCAAGAAAGTAATGCAGATTATTGATGAATACAGGACAGTGGGGGCAAAGGCCTGACAACCCACGTAAAACACGGAAGGGGGAATAAAATGCCGAGACTCACGATAGATGACTTAAAGAAAATCAAGGAGCAGCACAAGGCGACCTTTGCCGTCAGGGAAGGCGGCTACAGGGCGAAGGTCACGGTTCATATGGGAACATGCGGTATAGCAGCGGGCGCACGGACGATTATGACCGCCCTGATGGACGAGATGGCAAAGGCCGACGTCAAGGATGTGATCGTCACCACGTCCGGCTGTGCGGGCCTGTGCAGCAGGGAGCCCATGGCGACCGTGGAGATAGCGGGCGGCCCTCCGGTCAAATACGTCGAGCTTAACGAAAAAAAGATAAAAGAGATATTCGACGAGCATATCCTCAAGGGCAACGTGGTTGAGAAATACGCCATGGTTGTCGGAAGCGAAACAACGTATTAAAAAAGTGCCGGTCAACGTTCACCTTAATGTTGCATAAACCGGCAGGCTCTCCTGCCCGCCGGGGGTGTTTTTATGCTACTGGTAAGGTTCAATCCGTCTGCAGAGACCGGCAGCGCGGCGCCGGCACTGAAAAAAAAAGGAGACAGGGATGGGAAGATTTCGTGCGAACTTAATGGTATGCGCAGGAAGTGGTTGTGTGGCGACCAAGTCCCTCAAGGTCAAGGAAGCCTTTGAGAAAGAACTGAAAAAGAGGGGGCTTGAAAACGAGATAGACGTGGTCCTGACAGGCTGCAACGGCTTTTGCGCCCAGGGGCCGATAATCACGGTCCATCCTGATGAAATATTCTACGAAAAGATACAGGTTGAGGACGTGCCGTACCTGGTCGAGGAGCACTTCGTCAAGGGCAGGCCCGTTGAAAAATTCATGTACAAGGAGCCCACCGGGAAGCTCACCATTCCGAGCATGCACGAGATACCGTTTTTCAAACACCAGGTGCTCAGGGTGCTGAGGAATAAAGGAATCATCGATCCCGAAAAGATAGAGGATTACATCACACGGGACGGTTATCTCGCCTCTGCAAAGGCCGTCACGGAGATGACCCCCCGGGAAATAATAGAGGTCGTAAAGGACTCGGGCATCAGGGGCAGGGGCGGCGCCGGCTTTCCCACCGGCGTTAAATGGGAATCCTGCGCGAGGATGGTTTCGGACCGGAAGTACATGTGCTGCAACGGCGACGAGGGAGACCCCGGCGCATTCATGGACCGGTCCATCATGGAGGCCGACCCACATGCCGTTATCGAGGGCATGATCATAGGCGCAAAGGCCATCGGCGCGAGCAAGGGTTATATATATGTAAGGGCGGAGTATCCCCTGGCGGTCCATCGCCTGCAACTGGCCATAGACGCGGCCACCGAGGCGGGGCTTCTGGGCAAAAACATCCTGGACAGCGGCTTTGACTTCGACCTTGAGATATACCAGGGGGCGGGTGCTTTTGTCTGCGGCGAGTCGACCGCGCTCATGTTCTCCATCGAAGGCAGGCGGGGCATGCCGAGGCTGACCCCTCCCCGCTCCACGGAGTCGGGACTGTGGGGAAAGCCGACGGTGCTTAATAATGTCGAGACCCTCGCGGCAATACCCCAGATCATCCTGAACGGCGCGGACTGGTTCAAGAGCCTCGGCACTGAAAAGAGCACGGGCACAAAGGTCTTCTCGCTTACCGGCGCAATCAACAACACCGGACTGGTCGAAGTTCCCATGGGCATGACCATAAGGCAGATCATCTACGACATAGGCGGCGGCGTGCCGGGCGCCAGAAGGGGGAGAAAGTTCAAGGCCGTGCAGATGGGCGGCCCTTCCGGCGGCTGCATACCCGAGAGCCTGATCGACACGCCCGTGACATTCGAGGACATTCAGAAGACAGGGGCCATAATGGGCTCGGGCGGCATGGTGTTCATGGACAACACCAACTGCATGGTGGGCATGGCGAAGTTTTTCCTTGAGTTCACCACCGACGAATCATGCGGCAAGTGCCCCCCGTGCAGGGTGGGAACAAAGATAATGCTCGACAAGCTCAACGACCTTGCAGAGGGCCGCGGCAAGGAGGGAGACATAGAGATACTCGAAGAGCTCTCATACGACATCATCGAAGGTTCGCTCTGCGGCCTCGGGCAGTCGGCTCCCAACCCCGTGCTCACAACTATACAGTATTTCCGGGACGAGTACGAGTCCCACATAAAGGATAAATGGTGCAAGGTGGGCGTCTGCCGCAAGCTCACCACATTTTTCATAAACGAAAAGGTCTGCACGGGATGCGGGGCATGCATGAGGGCATGTCCGTCAAAGGCGATCATCGGCGAAAAGAAGAAACCACACCGCATCATCCAGGAGGTGTGCATACAGTGCAGGACCTGTTACGATACGTGCAGGTTCAAATCAATAATAATCGGACCCGCCGATTACAAGGGCGACCCGATGGCGCTGCTTGAGGAATAACGACCGGCGTAATCAGGCATATTGAAAAATATACCGGAGGGAGCGGAATGATAGAGATAACCATAGATGACAGGAAACTATCCGTAGAGAAAGGTATCACCATCCTTGAGGCAGCGAGGCGCAACGGCATAAAGATACCCAACCTGTGTTTTGACAAGAGACTCAGGCCCTACGGGGGGTGCAGGATGTGTGTCGTCGAGATAGAAGGAGGCAGGAAGCTTGCCTCTGCCTGCGGACATCCCGCCAGGGAGGGAATGGTTATAAAGACAAACTCCCCGAGGGTCAGGAGGGTCCGCCAGTCCGTGCTGGAATTTCTCCTCGTTCACCACCCCCTTGACTGCCCCGAGTGCGACAAGGCCGGGGAGTGCGCGCTGCAGGACCTTGTCTTTGAGTACGGCGTGCCCGAGACGCGGTTTACAGGTGAAAGGAAACACGCGCAGCCTGATGTAAGGGGCCCGCTGATCGAGCTTATTTCAAACAGGTGCATCCTGTGCGCCAAGTGCGTGAGGATATGCTCACAGTATCAGGGCAGGGGCGCGCTGGGCCTGATCGGCAGGGGGTTCCCCACCGTGGTGCAGCCCGCCTTCGGCGAGGTGCTTGAATGCGACTACTGCGGCCAGTGCATCGACATATGCCCCACAGGCGCACTGATCAGCAAGCCCTACAAATACAAGGCAAGGCCGTGGTTTCTTGAAGAAAAAGAGAACATCTGCTCTTTCTGCGGCGTTGGATGCACCCTGACACTGGGGATCAGGGAAGGGCGGATACTGCGCTCAAAGGGCAGGGAAGGCGCGGGCATAAACGACGGCAACCTCTGCGGCAGGGGCAGGTTCGGTTTTGACTACATCTACAGTGAAAACCGCCTCAGGACGCCACTTATAAAAGAGGGTGATGAATTCAGGGACGCCTCATGGGAAGAGGCCCTGACATACGTGGCCAGGAGCCTCAGCTCGATCAGGGACGCGCACGGCCCGAACTCCATCGGTGCAATAGGCTCGCCGAGGTGCACGGTCGAGGACAATTACATGCTCGCGAAATTCATGCGCGCAGGGCTGGGGAGCGGCAACATAGCCTCCTCCGAGGCATTCGGCTATGCCGGCGCCCTGAGGGCATTTTCCCTCTCCTTCGGGATCGGGAGCAATCCTGCGGACCTCGCATCCCCTCTGGGCAGGGACGTGATACTCGTGCTTGAATCCGACCCCACCATTACACATCCGGTCTTCGGGCTCAACATACTCAGGGCAAAGAGGGAGGGCTCCAGGCTGCTGGTGGCGGACTACAGGGAGACAAAGCTCACGAGGCACAGCAATACCTGGCTTCAGCTGAGGCCGGGCACACTGGTGGCCCTTTTAAACGGCATGATGAACGTAATAATGGACAGGGGTCTTTTTGACAGGGACAGGGTCTCGGGCATCAGGGGATTTTCCTCGCTCGAGGCAGTGGTGAAGGAGTATACGCCGGCAATGGTATCCGAGATCACCGGGCTGACGGGAGAGGCGGTCACTGATGCGGCCGTTACATTTGCAAACGCACCGAGGAGGCTTGTAATCATGCCCCTTGCCGTGTCCGAGAACAACAAGGGCCCCGGCTCGGCGCTTGCGGCAGCCAATCTGCTCATACTGCTCGGGGAGGAGCCTTCATCCCTGCAGGTGCCGGCGGAGTACTGCAATACCTATGGCATGCTTGAGGCGGGCATCATGCCCCGCGGGGGCGGCATGGACGTATTCGACATGCTGTATAAGCCCGGCCATCTCAGGGCGCTCTATATCATGGGCGAAGACCCGCTGGTCAGCATGCCCGACTCGAGAAAGATAAAGAACACACTCCGGTCCCTTGACTTCCTCGTTGTCCAGGACATAGTCATGACAGAGGCGGCCGAACTGGCAAACGTGGTGCTGCCTGCCAGCAGCTGGGGGGAAAAAGAGGGACACTTCATCAACGCCGGGGGACTCAGGCAGAGAATCCGCAAAGTGGTCGAGGCAACAGGCAAGAGCCAGCCCGACTGGCAGATACTGAGAAACCTCGGGCTGGCCATGGGGATAAACCTCGGCGCAAAGAGTTTTCAGGACATTACGAAAGAGGCGGATGACTTTATCGCAGGCGGCCGCAGGGAAGCGGAGGGCGCGCCGAGACCTGCATTTCATCCGGTTGCGTACGAGCCTGAAGAGCCCTGTGACAGCGAGTTCACTTACACCCTCGTTACAAGGGACGTGCTACAGCACTCCGGCAACATGTCCACGAGGTCCGAGGCCCTGAAGCTCGTGCAGGCCGAGGCATTCCTTGAGATAAATGAAAAAGATGCTGAAAGACATGCGATATCCGATGAAAGCCATATAAAGATCACCTCGAGGAGGGGGGCCGTATACCTGAGGGCAAAGGTCACGGACGCAGTGCCGGAGGGAGTGGTCTCCACGCCGGTTCATTTCCCCTCGGGAGGTATAAATGAGCTTACACACTTTTCCGGAAATACATGCAGCCGTCTGGATGCAGTGAAGATTGAAAGAGTAAAATAACAGCAGGAGGTTTACAACATTATGTCCGAGCAACAGCGTGTCAGTCTTATGGTATGTGCAGGAACGGGTTGCGTATCCGCCGGGTCGCTGAAGATAAAGGAAGCCATTGAGGATGAACTGAAGAAGAGGTCGCTTGAAAAGGAAATCGGCATCGTGCTTACGGGATGCAACGGCCTGTGCGCGGGTGGTCCCGTGATTGCGGTGTATCCCGACGAGATATTCTACCAGAAGCTGCGGCCCGAGGACATACCCCATCTCGTGGAAGAACATTTTGTAAAGGGAAGACCCGTGCAGAAGCTCATGTATAAAATGCCCGCGAAGAGAAAGGCCATCCCCGTGATGAGCGAAATACCGTTCTTCAAGCACCAGGTTCTCAGGGCTCTCAGGAACAAGGGGCTCATCGACCCCGAAAAGATAGAGGAATACATTGCCAGGGACGGCTACATGGCGGCTGCAAAGGCCCTGACGGAGATGACCCCCGGGGAGATAATAAAGGTCGTAAAGGACTCCGGCATCAGGGGCAGGGGCGGCGCCGGCTTCCCGACGGGGCTCAAGTGGGAATTCTGCGCAAAGGTGCAGTCCGGCACGAAATTCATGCTCTGCAACGGTGACGAGGGAGACCCCGGCGCATTCATGGACAGGTCCATCATGGAGGCCGACCCTCATGCCGTTATCGAGGGCATGATCATAGGCGCAAGGGCCATCGGCGCAAACATGGGCTATATCTATGTGAGGGCAGAGTATCCGCTGGCGGTCAAGAGGCTCCAGATGGCCATAGACGCGGCCACCGAGGCAGGGCTTCTGGGCAAGAACATCCTGGACAGCGGCTTTGACTTCAACCTCGAGATATACCTCGGCGCAGGCGCATTCGTCTGCGGTGAAGAGACGGCGCTCATGCGCTCCATCGAAGGGAAGCGCGGAATGCCGAGGCCGAGGCCCCCCTTCCCGGCCCACAAGGGCCTTTGGGAGAAACCCTCCGTGCTCAACAATG
Source organism: Thermodesulfovibrio sp. (assembly GCA_026982355.1). Classification (GTDB taxonomy): domain Bacteria; phylum Nitrospirota; class Thermodesulfovibrionia; order UBA6902; family UBA6902; genus JAADFS01. Next base: position 35,616 of record JALSHG010000077.1, on the reverse strand, counting down.
TCGAGACTCTCGCGAACATCTCCCCGATCATCCTGCACGGCGCGGAGTGGTACAGGAACCTCGGCACAGAGAAAAGCCCGGGCACAAAGGTCTTTGCCCTGACCGGCGCGGTGAACAACGTCGGTCTTGTGGAGGTTCCGATGGGCATTCCGCTCAGGACCATCATAAACGACATAGGGGGCGGCATCAAGGGCAGGGGCAGAAAATTCAAGGCCGTGCAGATGGGCGGCCCTTCCGGCGGCTGCATCCCGGAGAGCCTCATAGACATCCCCGTCACATACGAAGACGTGGTCAAGACCGGCGCCATCATGGGCTCCGGCGGGATGGTCGTCATGGACAACAACAACTGCATGGTCGGCATGGCGAAGTTCTTCCTTGAATTCACGGCCGAGGAGTCATGCGGCAAGTGCCCCCCCTGCAGGGTGGGCACCAAGATAATGCTCGACATACTGACCGATATCTCCGAGGGTCGCGGAAAGGAAGGGGACATAGAGACCCTCGAGGACCTCTCCCACGACATCATAGCAACATCCCTCTGCGGCCTGGGGCAGACGGCCCCGAATCCCGTGCTCACCACGATAAGATACTTCAGGGATGAATACGAGTCCCATATAAAAGACAGATGGTGCAAGGCCGGCATATGCCGCGAGCTCTGTTCATTCCATATAATCGAGGAACTCTGCAAGGGCTGCGGCGCGTGCCTGAGGGGATGCCCGTCAAAGGCAATTGTAGGGGAGAAGAAAAAACCACACCGGATAATACAGGATCTCTGCGTTCGCTGCAGAAGCTGTTACGATACCTGCAAATTCAACTCCATAAAAGTTCTACCCGCCGGTTTCGAGGGTGAACCGTCGGAACTGGTGGAAACGGCGGCAGCGGCAAAATCAGGAAAAGGAGCGGCAGAATGATAGAGTTAACAATAAACGGCAAACGGATCACAACTGAAGAAGGCAGCACTATTCTCCAGGCTGCGCTGGCAAACGGAATAAAGATACCCAACCTGTGCTATGACAAGAGGCTCACGCCTTACGGCTCATGCAGGATGTGCATAGTCGAGGTCGAGGGCCAGAGAAGGCTCTTCGCGGCATGTTCGAGCCCCGCTGAGAACGGAATGGTGGTGAACACGGACACCCCCAAGCTCAGGAAGCTCAGGCAGACCGTGCTGGAGTTCCTCCTGGTTCATCATCCGCTTGACTGTCCTGTGTGCGACAAGGCGGGCGAGTGCGCGCTCCAGGACCTGGCCTATGAATACGGCAAGCCCGAGGCAAGGTTCAGGAGGCCGAGGAAAGAAGTGACCTCTGATGTCAGGAGCCCGCTGATAGAGTTAAGCTCAAACAGGTGCATACTCTGCGGCAAGTGCGTGAGGATATGCGAAGAGCACCAGGGCAGGGGCGCGCTGGGCCTGATCGGCAGGGGATTCCCCACAGTGGTGCAGCCCGCCTTCGGGGAGATACTGGAATGCGATTTCTGCGGCCAGTGCATCGACATATGCCCCACCGGCGCGATCCTGAGCAAACCGTACAAGTTCAAGGGACGCGCCTGGTTTCTGGATGAAAAGGACACCATATGCCCGTTCTGCGGCTGCGGCTGCACCCTCACCCTCGGGATCCGGGAAGGTGAGATCATGCGCTCAAGGGGCAGGGAAGGCGCGGGCATAAACGACGGCAACCTCTGCGGAAGGGGGAGGTTCGGCTTTGACTACATTTACAGTGAAAACCGCCTCAGGACACCGATGATAAGAATAGAGGACGAGCTCATGCCCGTGCCGTGGGATGAGGCCCTGAACCACATCGCCAAGAACATCCGTTCCATCATCGACGCCCACGGCCCGGACTCAATCGGCGCCCTCGGCTCCCCGAGGTGCACCAATGAAGACAACTACATGCTGCAGAAGTTCATGAGGGATATCATCGGCTCCGGCAATATAGACTCATCCGCCGCCTTCGGCCATGCAAGGGTGCAGAAGGCATGGGAGGCGGCATTCGGCATGAAGAGCCGCGGCATGGACATAAGATCGCCCCTCGGCAGGGATGTCATCCTGATTGTCGAGTCCGACCTGAGCGTCACGCATCCCATCTTCGGCATCAATATCCTCCGGGCGAAGAGGGAAGGCGCGCAGCTTATCGTGGCCGACAGCAGGGACACGAAACTGACGAGGCACGGCACGCAGCGGCTCAGGATAAAACAGGGCACCGGAGTCGCCTTTATCAACGGGATAATGAAGGCGGTGATCGACAGGGGACTCTTCGACAGGGAAAAGGTCTCGAAGATACCGGGGTTCGACTCTCTCGAGGCATTGCTTGAGGACTACACCACAGCGAAGGTCTCGGGCATCACCGGGATAAGCGAGCAGGAGATCATAACCGCTGCAGAGACATTTGCACGCGCTGAAAACAGGATGCTTTCCCTGTCGCTCGGCATATCCGAAAACACCAACAGCCTTAACACCGTGCTTGCCGCGGCTGACCTGATCATCCTGCTGGGGGACGGGCCGGACGCCCTGCAGATACCCGCGGAATACTCAAACACCTTCGGCGCTTACCTGATGGGCGTAAACCCGGATGCGGGACCGGGGTACGCGCCTGTTGAAAAGCCCGGCAAGGGCGTGCAGGAGATGCTGTATGAGCCGGGCTCGCTCAATGCCCTCTACATCATGGGCGAGGACCCGGTCATAACCTTTCCCGACAGCGCGAAGGTGGCCGGCAGGCTGAAGGCGCTGGACTTCCTGATAGTGCAGGACATAGCGCTTACAGACACTGCGAAACTGGCGCATGTGGTCCTGCCCGCCTCAAGCTGGGGGGAGAAGGACGGCACACTTACCAGCGCCGCCGGAATCATGCAGAAGACATACAAGGTGGTCGATCCCACGGGCCAGTCGCTGCCTGACTGGCGGATACTGAGGAACCTTGCGCTTTCCATGGGAAATGACCTGAAGGTCAAAAACCTGGCGGGCATCTCCGAAGAGATAAATTCACTGCCGGGTCTCACGCCCGGGGAGGAGGCGCCCAAGCCTGCGTTCAATCCCGTCGCCTACAGCGTGGATGAAGAGCCCGACGCCGAATATCCCCTGCGTCTTGCCGTAAGGGATATACTCCAGCATTCGGGCAGTATGTCGGCAAGGTCCAACTCGCTCGACCTCGTCGTCTCCGAGGCGCTGCTTGAGATAAGCGAAGAGGACGGCAGGAAATACGGCATTTCCGACAACAGCTATGTCAGGGCTACCTCGAGGAGGGGCACGGTTTACATAAAGGCCAGGATATCGGGTGATGTCCCCCCCGGCACGGCATTCGTGCCCGCCCATTTCCCGCATGCAAAGATAAACAACCTTACGAGGCTGTCTTTAAACGGCGGGGCGCCCGCTGTTGCGGTGAAGATCGAGAGGGCGCTGTAGGCAGGGAACGGTTATAACGGTTCATCCGGTGGAAACGGCGGCTGCAAGCACGGAAACAACCTTAATGTTGACTCCCTCTTTCCTTCCCTCTTGACGTAAGAGGGAAGGAAAGGGTTCCCCTCTCATCAAGTTCAAGGGAAGGCCGGGACCGATTCCGGCAAATGAATGAACGCTTACATTAATTTGATTTGGCGACGGCATGCACATCTGTTGACAATCATGCCACTATTCATACAATATAAAAGGCTGTCAGGATTCATCCGGTTTTTCCGATATATTAAACCCTATAAAGCGATTGAAAATTGCAGAAAAGCCTTGTTGCACGAGGAGTGAGTGTATGCTCCCCCGGCCGTTCTCAACGAGAGAGGAAATTATAACCTTAGCCTTAATGTTGCGTAACCCTTAATGTTGCACAAGTCGGCAGGGGAGTCCGGCGTAAAACCTTTATAAAGCGATTGGATATCGGAAATATGTCTTTATTGCAGGACGTAACGGAGAGTGAAATTCCAGAGGATGTCGATAAGCCGTGCGGAATACTCTCCAAGGTATCGCGGATAAAGCTTTTCCGCCGGACTCCCCTGCCCGCGGGCGGCATTTTTATGCCGCTGTTAAGGTATAAGTTTTCCCCTCAAGGCAAGGGGGATATCAACAGGATTACCTTAATGAAGTTAAATATGAAAAGGTGAGGAGATATGTCATTTAAATTAAAGATCTCGATAGCAGTATTCATCATCACGACGGGCTTTATGACCGGTCTTTTTTACGGTCTGCCTGTTCTTGAGGCCCGGGTCCCGCCGTCATACATGCTGCCGGCGTTCATTGCCGCCGGCGTCGTCCTTTCCCTGATACTGACGGTTGCGGTATATGCACTTGGAGGTAAAATCCCCGCCCCCGCCGTTGAGGCAAAGGAAGAAACGCCGGAGACAACGGCCCCTCCGCCGCCTGCGGAAAGGCCGTTTGATGAAAAGGCCGTGCAGGTGCTGTCGCTCCTGCAGAAAAAGGGACGCCTGATCGATTTCCTGCAGGAGGATATAAGCGGTTATGAGGACAGCCGGATCGGCGCTGCCGTGAGAAACATACACAAGGGCTGCCGCGAGGTCCTGCTGGAGCATGTCACCATTGAGCCGGTGATGAAGGAGAGCGAGGGGAGCGGGGTGACGGTCGGCGAGGGATTCGACCCCTCGGCTGTCCGCCTTACGGGAAACGTCACGGGTTCCCCGCCGTTTAAAGGCATCCTCAGGCACAGCGGGTGGCGCGTGTCGGCAATGAGTCTTCCCAGGTTGCCGGATAATCGCGACCCCGGGATAATCGAGCCTGCTGAAGTAGAAGTAGTCTGATGAAGAATTCCCGGTATATTGTCGGAATCGACCTCGGAACAACCAACTGTGTTGTTTCGTATATTGATACGGAAGAGGAGACCGCCGGTGTCCCCGGATCCCGCGTGTTCAGGATACCGCAGGTGACTGATGCGGGTATCGTGGAGGAGCGGGATATACTGCCGTCTTTCCTTTACATACCCGGTGAATCCGAGCTGCCTGAAAAGAGCCTCTCCCTGCCGTGGGCCGGAGACATGGATTATGCGGTCGGGGAATTCGCCCGCAGAAAAGGCGCGGATGTCCCCCTGCGCCTTGTCTCATCGGCCAAGTCCTGGCTCTGCTATCCAGGGATAGACAAGACCTCGCCCGTACTGCCGTGGAACGCCCCTGAACAGGTCGTGAAGATGTCGCCCCTTGAGGTGTCCTCCCGCTATCTCGAACACATGCGCATGGCATGGAATTATTGCATGGCCGGGGGCAATCCCGAATACTTCCTTGAAAACCAGGATGTGTTCGTGACCGTCCCAGCGTCATTCGACGCCGCTGCAAGGGACCTGACCCTCAGGGCCGCTGAAAAGGCCGGACTGAAGGACATAACGCTCATGGAAGAGCCCCAGGCCGCGTTCTACTCCTGGATCAGCAGGACCGGCGATGAATGGCGGGAGAAGGTGCGGGTCGGCGACATCATACTTGTATGCGATATCGGCGGCGGGACCACGGACTTCAGCATAATCGAGGTTCAGGAGGAAGGAGGGGAGCTTGTGCTCAGGAGGGTGGCCGTGGGAGAGCACATACTGCTCGGGGGCGACAACATGGACCTCACCCTTGCGTATTCGGTGCGGAGGCATTTCAGCGAAAGAAACATCAATCTCGACACATGGCAGTTGCTCGGCCTTGTCTACAACTGCAGGCAGGCCAAGGAGAGCATGCTTGACGACCCGGAATGCAGGTCGCGGCCCATTGTGATCCTCGGAAGGGGCAGGAGCGTGGTGGGCGGCACACTTGAGACAGAGCTGAAGAGGGAGGAAGTGGAAGAGACGATCATCAACGGGTTCTTCCCGGAGTGTTCTGTTGATGACTCGCCCGTGGAAAAGAAGGCGGCCGGTTTCAGGGAATTGGGGCTCAGTTATGCAACGGATACGGCCGTCACGAAATACCTTGCAAAATTCCTCAGACAGCACGCCGGCAAGGCGGACGCCGCGGACAGCGGGATGCGTTTCCTACATCCCACGAAGATACTCTTCAACGGCGGTGTGACAAAGGCCTCCGCGGTGCGCAGGCGGATAACAGACGTAGTCAACCGGTGGCTGTCCCTGGACGACAGCCCGCCCGTCGGTGTGCTTGAGGGCGCCGACCCGGACATGGCGGTTGCAAAGGGCGCGGTATATTACGGCTTTGCGAAAAAAGGAAAAGGCATCAGGATAAGGGCAGGCGTGGGGAGGACATATTACATAGGGGTCGAGACATCCATGCCCGCCGTCCCCGGAATGCCGCCCCCCCTGAAGGCGGTCTGCGTGGTCCCCTTCGGCATGGAGGAGGGCGCGGACTTTGAGATTCCGGGGCAGGAATTCGGGCTCGTTGTCGGCGAGCACGCGGTGTTCAGGTTTTTCTCATCCCTTGTGCGCAAAGACGATGCGCCCGGCTCCGTGACAGAGGAATGGGATGTGGATGAGATCGTGGAACTTGCGCCCGTTGAGACAGTGCTTCATGCAGAGGGCGTGGAGCCCGGCACGTTAATCCCCGTAAGGCTGCACAGTTATATCACGGAGACAGGCGTGCTCGAGCTGTGGTGCGAGGCAGTGGACGGAAAGGGCAGGTGGAAACTCGAGTTCAATGTAAGGGAGGGAAAAATTGCTTGAAGAAATCGCGTTACATAATAGGTATTGACCTCGGCACGACCAACTCGTCCCTCTCATACATAGATACAAAGGGAGACGGCGGCATCAGGGCCTTTCCGATTCCCCAACCGGCCGCCGAGGGGATTGTAAAAGATCTGAAGGCGCTCCCCTCTTTTCTCTACATCCCCGGGGAATACGAACTCCCCCGCGAGGCGGTTTCACTTCCGTGGGATAAGGACATCACTTACATAGTCGGGGAATTCGCCCGCATACAGGGCACGAAGGTGCCTGCAAATCTCGTGTCTTCGGCAAAGTCCTGGCTCTGCCACAACCGGGCGGACCGCGAGGGCCCCATCCTCCCCCGCGGCATGGAGCCGCCTGAAAAGAGGATATCCCCCGTGGAGGCGTCGGCCCGGTATCTCAGGCACATGAAAGACGCCTGGAATTACACAATGGCCCGCGGGGCAGGAGACCGTCTCCTTGAAAACCAGCAGGTCGTCATAACCATACCCGCTTCATTTGACGAGTCGGCACGGGAGCTTACCGCGAGGGCCGCAACCCTGGCCGGCATAAATGAGTTCACCATGCTTGAAGAGCCCCAGGCCGCGTTTTATGCATGGATAGCCTCACATAAGGACAGCACGCGGGAATTAACCGGTGAACACAGGCTGATCCTTGTCTTTGATGTGGGCGGGGGCACGACCGACTTCACCCTTATCTCGGTGACCGGGGGGAAAGACGGTCCGTCTTTCCGCAGGGTTGCGGTGGGCGACCATATAATGCTCGGGGGCGACAACATGGACCTTGCGCTTGCAAGGAAGGTGGAGACCGCGCTTGCAGGGCCGTCCGGCAGGTTCGATTTCCGGCAGTGGCTTTCGGCCGCATCCCAGTGCCGCGCTGCAAAGGAAGAGCTTCTGGGCGATGCACCGAAAGAGCACTCCGTCATCACCGTACTCGGCGGCGGCAGGCGCGTGGTCGGCGGTGCAGGCACGGTTGAATTAACAGCGCGTGAGGTAAGAGACGTAATAATCGGGGGGTTTTTCAGAAAAGTGGACCCCGGCGAAGAAGTTCTCAAGGCCAGGGTCTCGGGCCTTCAGGAACTCGGGCTGCCGTTCGTATCGGACACCGCGGTAATGAAACATCTCTCATCCTTCCTGAGGAGGCATGCAGCCAACAGGGAACTGGAACGGTTCACATGCAGGATAAACGGCATCGACATCGTCCGTCCTGACATCCTCCTCTTCAACGGCGGGGTCTTCAGGTCACCCGTCATAAGGGAGCATGCAGCCTCGGTTATCAGGGAATGGTTCCCCGGCGAAGGCCGGGACCTCACCGTGCTTGAGAACGAGGAGTTCGACCAGGCCGTATCCATCGGCGCCGCATACTACGGTCTTGTGCTCAGGGGAAGGGGGCGGAGGATATCGGGCGGCACGGGAAAGGCATATTACATAGCCGTTGAGACACGCGGTAAAGAGGAACATGCCGGGGCCGGGGCCGGGGACCTCCTGACGCTTGTCTGCATCGTGCCGAGGGGTGTTGAGGAGGGGCGGGAGATACACCTTTCCTCCCCCCGGTTCCGGGTAATGACGAACCGTCCCGTCAGCTTTGCACTTTATTCCTCGAGCTACAGGGCCGGGGACAGGACAGGGGATGTAATCACTGCCGGTAGGGATGAATTCATCGAGCTTCCTCCTGTAAGGACCGTGCTCCATTACGGCAGGAAGAGCGGCTCCGTAAGGATTCCAGTATCGCTCGGGATAAGGCTCAACGAATTCGGCACACTTGACGTATGGTGTGAATCCCAAAAAACGACCCACCGCTGGAAGCTCGCGTTCCAGCTCCGCGCAGAGCCTGAGGGAGAGGATGCCCCGCTTCATAAAAAAGGCATGGAGCACACCCTCGAGGAGTCGGCGGTTGCCGGGGCCGTTGAATTGATTGAAAAGGCGTTTCAGGGTCCTCCGGACGAACCCGGTGAAGTGACCCCCGGAAACGTGGTGAAAAAGATGCAGGACCTGCTGAACCTGGACAGGAAGGCATGGCCCCTGTTTGCCATAAGAAAGATGTGGGACGGTCTGATAAGTCTCAGACACACAAGGCGCGCCACGCCCGCGCACGAAGCAAGGTGGCTCGGGCTGTCAGGGTTTTTGCTCAGGCCCGGATTCGGCCACGGGCTTGACGGGGTGAGGATAAAAGAGCTGTGGAAGGTATTCCTTGAGGGGCTTCATTTCCCGAACAACGGCCAGTGCAGGACCGAATGGTGGATAATGTGGAGGCGCACCGCCGGGGGATTCGACAGCGCGAAGCAGGACATCATATTCAGGAAGATTGCGCCGTGGCTGCTGCCCTCAAAGAAAAAGCCGAAGAGGCTGTCCGGCGCGGAGACGGCCGAGATGTGGATGCTTGCAGCCAGCCTGGAGAACCTGTCCCCGCAGATAAAGGAAGACCTGGGCGATGAACTGGCCGGGAACCTGAAAAAGTCAAAGGGCCGTGTGCCGGAGCATTACTACTGGGCGCTCTCAAGGCTCGGCGCGAGGGTGCCGTTTCACGGGCACCTTGATAAAGTGGTCCTCAGGGAGGCGGCGGAGAGATGGATAAATGTCATCCTCGATGCAGAATGGTCAAAGCCGAAGAACGCGGCTTATGCGGTCGCCCAACTGGCAAGGAAGACTGATGACAGGATCAGGGACATCGACAGGGAACTCGCCGCGCGCATAGTGGAGAGACTTTCACAGTACAAATGGTCGGGACGGTTCATCAGGCAGATAGAGGAAGTGGTTCCAATCGAACGGGAGGATGAAAAGGAAATCTTCGGCGAATCCCTGCCCGTGGGGCTGTATGTTGAGGATTAGGGGAAGGGTGGCAGTATGCCAATATCCTGTCAATTATTATTCCCCCAGAATTTTCTTGCCGGAGAAGCATGAAATGTGATATGATTCCCGGCATAAGGCTCTTTGAAGGCAGATTTCAGAATTCCAAATAGAGTCTGTGTTATAACCTCCCGATTTTCCGATGTCTCTCATAATCATGTCTCATGAGCCTCTTGCAAAAGTATGAAAATGCCTGTATATGTCATTTCGACCAAAGGGAGAAATCTTTTGGCATCGATGAATTTAAGACCTTTCTCCGCTCGATGTGACGGTCGGATTGCAATTCCGCTGCGCTTCATTGTAACCGCTGCCTCGTTAGAAAAAGATAAAAATCTACAGATGGTACTTGCATAATGAAAGATTTGTAGGTTACTATTGGCATATGAAACATAAATTTACAGCCATAATTCAAAAGGAAGATGATATGTTTGTTGCACTATGTCCTGAATTGGACATAGCAAGCCAGGGTTACACAATTGAAGAGGCAAAGAAGAATTTAGAAGAGGCGGCAACTCTGTTTTTTGAACATGCATCAGAAGAAGAAATCAAAGAAAGGTTAAAAGATGATATATACATTTCTCCTTTTGAGGTAGCAGTTGCCTAAACTGAAGATTCTGTCTGGGAGGGAAGTCTGTAGAATACTTCAAAGATATGGCTTTCAGGAGATAAGAAAAAGAGGAAGTCATATAGTAATGCAAAAACGAATTGAGAAAAGCACTATAACTGTTCCTGTTCCAGACCATAAAGAGATAAAAAGAGGCACATTGATGTCTATCATCAGACAATCAGGAATACCAAAAGAAAAATTTGAAACAGATTAATTTTCTAACCATTTTGAAACAAACGAAAAATCAGCAAGAAGGAGCATGAAATGGAAATAATATCTGTTATCAATTATAAAGGCATAAAGACCATCTTTGGATTATTGTGCTGCCTGCATCCCTTGGAGCTTTTGCCGAATCCACGACTGTAACCAGGAAAGCTCCGTCCTGCCGCCTTACAGCATGTGCCCTTGAACCAGCGGGTATCAACGAATGTCTCAACAAGCCATACAGGATGACCATAGACTCTCCGCCAATCCATTGATCCCGCGCCTTGCATTTCAGTGCGGCTTGCCGGCCGGCTCAGCAAGGCAAGCCGGTCGCCTTGATAGACGGCTACATAACGAATAGACTCCCCTGCAAGGGATTTAAACCCAGGATAATGCTTGTCCCGCATAAGGTTATCCCGGTGCAGACGCTCATGCCGATATATCGGGCGAACTTCAATGCAGCGGAGCAACTCATAAACGAGGACTTTTCTGTAGAGACTCGGACCGCGCGGGCGCGGAGGTCGCGCAGTGTAAATTTCGAGGTGTTGCCGGAAACCCGGGCATCCACCGGGCCCCACGGCAGAGATGAAGGCCGCAGATCATAAAAAAAAGGGCTTTATTCCCGCGCTGGAATAAAGCCCTCCTCTTTTTCGGGAAGTTAAAACAAAGGTTCAGAATTCGACCCGTTTGGTCGCCTTGTTCCACACAGCCTCTTTACCTTTCTCATAGATAAACCTGAAAGATGCTTCGATATCCGCGGCCTTTGTGCCGGCAGGCAGCGGAATTACAAACTTCTGGACATCTTCCTCAAACGGTTCAACGCCGAAGTTCGTGCGGTACATGGCGGTGATATCCCAGTCATTGAGACCGAGGTAACCTTCCTTGTTGTATTCGGGGTAATGCAGGTCATACAGTGCATACTCTTTTGTTTTTGAGAATACTACCTTGCCGTTCTGGTCTTTCACGGTCACATCCAGTGCCGCTTTAGGTATGTATACTCAGCCGTGCGGCCATTCATGGCCCCCGGTGTTGGTCACCTTGACCTGCATGCCGATGGCAGGCACGATCTTGTTCTCCAGGTGATAGATGTACCGTGATTTGCTGGCCACAATCTCTATATCGACCGCGGTCTTTGCAAAATCAACGTCAAATATCCCCGGGAACGTATGGCTCTTCGTCTCGTCGCCGGGCATATGACAGTCCTGGCATGTCTTTTTGCCGCCGTTAGCCACGTAATAGTCCCTGTAGCTTGTAAATACAGAAGAACATTGTTCTTTAGGCAGTCCCTGACAGCCGTTATGGCACCGCGCACAGAACTGGGAGGTTTTGATAACATCAGATTTTACTGTTTCAAATCCTATCTCCTCCTTGTGAGGGGTATCGGTTGAGCCCCTTGGCCCGTAAATCGTTTTTGCCTGGGGATTGCCGTCAGGCGCGGCTTTAAGATTGTGGCATATAATGCAGTTCACATTCAGCTTCGACAGTTCCTTCTTTGCGCTTTCCCTCTTTGCCTTGCTTTTGTCATCAGCCGCCGTGACTATCAAATCGGCGATCTTCTCCACAAGGCCGTCCGTTGCGTCCTTGACCTGCGGGAGGTGACAGCGGAGACACATTGAGAGGTCCTTTCTCGTGGTCTGGTCAGATTCGTCAAGCCCCCTCAGGATAAAGGTTCTCCACGTCCTTATAACCCGTGGATCCGAAATGGTCTGGCTGTGCCAGGAATTCTTCCATTCATCGTGGGTGTCTTCATGGCAGTCTATGCACATGTCTACGTTGTACATCGCCGCCAGCTCATCTACGGTTGTGGCCTTCTGGGCGAGTGATGTCTGAGGAAGGATGACCACAGAGGAGATGAGAAAAACCAATGCAATAAATAACCTCATAAAACCTCCTTTCCGTTTTTTTATTCGATGGTGTCGTGTTGCGCCTGCGATAACAATAAAACAAACAACAGTTTTTTTCGGAATAAGGAAAAAGCTATAACATTATAAACCAATTAACGCTCTCCCTGTCAAGGCAATTATTGATAATATTGTCATTAACAAACTTTATTGCATCACGATTTTCAATAAATCCCGCCGGAGATTTTTTTATCGGTAAAAAACGGCAATACAGTGATTGACATTATTAAAAATCTTAATGTAGAATTAAGTATCACGATGGACGATCACAAATTAAAGGTATTCTGCATAGTCGCCGAAACAAAGAGCTTTTCAAGGGCATCGGAGATAATCCGCCTTACCCAGCCCGCCGTAAGTCTTCAGATTCAGGCGCTCGAAGAGATGTACGGGACAAAACTCTTCAACCGTTCCGGATGCATTATCACGCTCACCAAGGCTGGAGACATGCTGTACAAATATGCAAAGGAGATCAACGCCCTCTACGCAGCCGCAGAAAAAGAGATAGGCGGTGTCACGGGTCTTGTAAAAGGCGTCATATCAGTAGGCGCCAGTTCCACGATAGGCAACTATGTCCTGCCGCCGGTGATATCCGACTTCAAGAGAAGATACCCGAAGGTGGGCGTGCACATACACATCGGCAATACCAAAAACGTGATTGATTTCCTGAATGCGGGAAGCGTTGATGTGGGGCTTGTTGAAGGAGAGGTCAACAAGCAGAAACTGAAGATGGAAAAACTTATTCCCGACGAGATGGTGCTTATCATGTCCCCTCATCATCACCTGGCGAAAAAATCCAGCATCTCCATTATGGAGCTTTCAAGGGAGCCCCTCATATTCAGGGAAGAGGGCTCGGGTACGAGACAGGCGATTGAAAAGTACCTCTCAAAGCACGGCATCCTCCAGCAGAACCTTAAGATATCCCTTATCATGGGCAGCACCGAGTCCATCAAGAGCGCTGTCGAGGAAGGGCTGGGCACATCGATACTCTCAAGATGGGCCGCGAGAAAAGAATGCCGCTACGGAAGCCTCAAGACAGCGGTCTTCAAGGAAGACAAATTCGTCAGGGACTTTTCCCTCGTATACAAAAAGTCCAAGGAACCTTCCCATACGATTGAACAGTTCATAGGATTCCTCAGGCGTTACCCCTTCAACAAACTCCTGAATTCCTGATATTCCTTTCCTCTGTTTTTTCATTCCACGGCAAAACCTTATGTGTTTGTCTTAACCTCGCAGTTGCGTAAAACACCGCCCGCGGACAGGAGAGTCCGTCGTAAAACCTGAGTTTGCGTCTCCCCGGTCTCTGAAATACTGACAGCTTTGCCGTCTCTCCCGGCTTTAATCCATACGCGCTTCGACTTTGACGTTTCCGTGATGAAATACCCGAGGCGGAGCAGCCGGTTTATGCAACATTGAGGTAAGGTTAAGGTTCATAACCAAGAGGCAGTTGCACGTCCGTAACCCTGCTGAAGCTTTTCCTGTGGATGGGGCAGGGACCGTGGACCCGGATAAGTTCCATATGCTCTATGGTGGAGTAGCCCTTGTGCGCCTTGAAATTATAGGCGGGATATTTCACGTGGCAGTCAATCATGATGTCATCCCTGACCACTTTCGCGACCACGGACGCCGCTGCGATGGATGCGCTTGCGGACTCGCCCCTGATAATCGAATGCTGTTCAATATCGATATGCGGAAGCCCGAGTGCGTCGATCAGCAGGATATCCGGCCGGATTCCAAGGTCATCCACGGCAAGTTCCATCGCGCGCTTTGTCGACCGGAGTATGTTGAGCCTGTCTATCTCTTCCGCACTCACCATGCCGACACCCACTGCCGCGGCATGACGGACGATATTCCAGAAGACCTCTTTGCGCTGTTTTTCGGCGATTTTCTTGGAATCCCGGAGCCCTTCTATCACAATCCCCGGGGGAAGCACTACTGCGGCCGCAACCACCGGCCCTGCCAGCGGGCCCCTTCCGGCCTCATCCAGCCCGGCAACTACGGGATGTTTCCGCCGGATTTCCTCATCATGTAAAAAAAGGGCCTGCAGCGTTTTACGGCAGGCTCTCCTGCGGTGTTCAGGCGGCATTGTCCGGAGGTCATTTCCTGTTGAAGGTCTTTTCCTTTATCTTGGCGGCCTTGCCCTTCTTGTCGCGCAGGTAATAGAGCTTCGCCCTCCTTACCACTCCCTGCTTGACCACCTTGATCTTTTCTATCAGGGGAGAATGAAGCGGGAAGACCTTTTCAACTCCGATGCCGTAGGATATCTTGCGCACCATGAAGGTTTCGCGTATGCCGCCTCCCCTTCTTCCTATGACGACACCCGTAAATGTCTGTATCCTCTCTTTCTCGCCTTCCTTGATTTTCATGCTTACGCTGACTGTATCGCCGATGCGGAAATGGGGAATTTCCTTTTTGTACCCTTCTTCTATGACCTTGATGGCATTCATTCTGCTCCTCCTGTATTACAAATATTATATTGACTGCCTGTTTATGCAACCATTAACACGTCAGGCTCCGGCCCGTTGCTTTGCCTTACAACGGCATTGAATTACCGCCGGTTCATGCAATTATCATGCATCTCCCTCCGTGGATTCCCTGATCTCCGACAGCAATTTCCTGTCCAGGTCCGTAAGCCCGGCCTTTTCAAGGAGATCCGGCCTTGCCATGAGCGTCTTTTTCAGCGCCTGCTTTCTTCTCCACAGCCATATCTCTTTATGATTGCCTGAGAGAAGCACCGCCGGCACGTGCAACCCCCTGAATTCCCTGGGCCTTGTATAGTGGGGGTAGTCAAGGAGACCCCATGAGAAGGATTCATCCTCCGCCGACCTCCCGTCACCGAGCGCACCCGGGATCAACCTTGTAACCGCATCAATTATCACAAGCGCGGCGAGCTCGCCGCCTGTTATAACATAGTCTCCTATTGAGACCTCTTCATCCGCAAGGGTTTTCACCCTCTCGTCGATGCCTTCATAGCGGCCGCATATAAATACAAACCTCTGTGTTTCCCTTGCATATGCCTCTGCCGTTGACTGGTTGAAAGGCCTGCCCTGCGGGCTCAGCAGCACTATCTTTCTCGGCTCGCCGTCTTCCCTGAGAAAGTCCACGGCCCTGAATATGGGCTCCGGCTTCAGCACCATCCCCGCCCCTCCCCCGTAAGGATGATCATCCACCGATCTGTGCGGGTCCGATGTAAAATCCCTTATATTGCAGAGCCTGACTTCGATCAACCCTTTTTCCCGCGCCCTCTTGAGAATACTTTCATTCAGATAGGCATCAAATATACCGGGAAAGATCGTCAGGACATCACATTTCATTTTCAGGGCAACCGGACAATTCTAAAGGAGAAGGGACGCTATCCCTTCTCCCCTGTTTCCGTACCGCCGGATTTTCAACAAATTATACCCAACCCACAGGGTCATCGGAATATTGCCCGCCGGGCAGGAAGTGCGGCGGGAGTTTTATTTACGGCAGACTTCCCTGCCTGTTCATACGCAACTTCAAGTATCGGGCTTGCCGGCTTATTCCAGGATTTCCAGGACACAACGCTTGCCGAGCTTTGTGCCCGCAGCGCTCAGAATGGTTCTCATTGCCCGTGCTGTCTTGCCCTGTTTGCCGATAACCTTTCCAAGGTCGCTTGTGGCAACGCGTAATTCAAATACAGTGGTTCTCTCTCCGTCAACCTCGGTAACTGCAACTTCCTCCGGTTTGTCCACCAGAGACTTCGCCATTAGTTCGATTAGCTGTTTCATGTCCACCTCCATTTGAATACAGGCTATTTTACAGACCCGATATTTTCAAAAGTTTCCTCACGGCAGGAGTCGGTTGGGCCCCGCGACCAAGCCAGTAGCCGGCCCTTTCGGTGTCTATCTTTATCTCTGAAGGTTCTTTCAGCGGATCATAAGTTCCGATAATCTCCAGAAAAGGACCATCCCTCCGCTTCCTTGAGTCTGCCACAATCACCCTGTAGAAAGGTCTCTTTTTGGCGCCTTTTCTTGTCAATCTTATCTTTACCAAAGTATTTTCCTCCGTAGTCAATGGATATTAATAATACAGGATTCAGGATACAGTATGCAAGATGCGGGCGTATAAAATCAATTCATCCACCCGTGTCTAAAATTTAAACTGCGGCATGCCGAACCCCTTGCCGCGTTTAAATTTTTTCAGCATCTTCTTCATTGCGAGGTGTTGCTTCACCAGCTTGTTGACATCAGCGACGGTGGTCCCGCTGCCGGCGGCGATTCTCTTCTTCCGGCTGCCGTTGAGTACAACATAATTCCTTCTTTCCGGTATTGTCATGGAGTTGATTATCGCCTCGACCTTGACAAATGCCTTGTCGTCTATGTTAATCCCCTTAAGCTGCCTGCCCATACCGGGAATCATGCTCAGGATGTTTTCAAGGGGGCCCATCTTCTTGATCTGTTTTACCTGGGTCTTGAGATCCTCATATGTAAACCTGTCTTTCCTGAGCCTGTCCCCCAGCCTTGCGGCGTCCTCGAGGTCCACCGCCTGCTGGGCCTTTTCCACAAGGCTTACCACATCGCCCATTCCGAGGATTCTCGAGGCCATTCTCTCCGGGTGAAAGGGCTCGAGAAAATCGATCTTCTCCCCCACACCGATAAACTTGACGGGTTTCCCGGTTACGGCCGCGATCGACAGGGCCGCGCCGCCGCGCGCATCGCCGTCCATCTTCGTGAGAATCACTCCCTGAAGGTCGAGCCTTTTATTGAACGATTCCGCGATGTTTACGGCGTCCTGCCCGGTCATGGCATCGGCGACAAGGAGGATTTCATCCGGCCGTGCCTCTTTTTTCAGACCCTCAAGCTCGGCCATCAGCTCTTCATCAATATGGAGCCGGCCGGCCGTGTCGAGTATTAAGATGTCCCTCCCCTCGAGGTTTGCCTTTTTCAGCGCCTCAGGGAATATCGTCAGGGGATTGTCTCCCGGACGGGTTGCATGGACCGGCACATCTATCTGTGAGCCGAGGGACCTTAGCTGGTCGATGGCGGCGGGCCTGCCCGTGTCCAGGGCCACAAGCATGGGCCTCCTGCCGTCTCTCTTGAAATTATTGGCAAGTTTGGCCGCTGTTGTGGTCTTGCCCGAGCCGTGAAGGCCGACAAGCATGATAACCGTGGGCGGATTGGGAGCAAGGTTGATCCTGCTCTGCCCGCCGCCCATAAGGGCGGTGAGTTCATCGTTTACTATCTTTACAACCTGTTGGCCCGGCGTGATGCTCTCTATGACCTCTTTGCCCACAGCCCTTGCCCGGACCTTTTCAACAAAATCCTTGACTACCCTGAAGTTGACGTCAGCCTCGAGCAGGGCCATCCTGACCTCTTTGAGCGCGGCAATGACATCCTCTTCCTTAAGGAGTCCGCGGCCCTTCAGTTTCCTGAAGATGCCGTCCAGTCTTTCAGACAGTGATTCAAACATATTTCAGACCGCGAGCCGCCGGTTATCAGCCGCCGGCTCTTTTTTTCCATACTTACGGCGGCATACATGCCGCCATTCAGAAATTCTCTTCTATGTATTTTTCCGCGGATACGGCGGCCGTTGCCCCGTCACCCACAGCGGTGGCTATCTGTTTCAGGGGCTTTGCCCTTACGTCCCCTGCCGCGAATATTCCCGGCGCCGAAGTCGACAGGTTCTCGTCGGTGACAATGTAGTTGTTTTCGTCAAGTTCCACCAGTTCTTTCAGAAAGGCCGTGTTCGGGTTGTAACCTATGTAAACAAACACACCCTTGACATCAAGCACCGACCTTGCCCCTGTCTTTACATTTTTTATTTGCAGGGCATTGACACCGCTGTCATCACCCTCTATCTTCTCCGGGACGGAGTCCCATACAAAGGTTATCTTCGGGTTTGAAACAGCCCTCTCATGGGCCACCTTTGCAGCCCTGAGCCGGTCTCTCCTGTGCACTATGTAAACCGTATCCGCAAACCGGGTCAGGAAGAGACCCTCTTCCACCGCTGCATTGCCGCCGCCTATGACGGCAAGCTTGCTGCCCCTGAAAAACGCGCCGTCACATGTGGCACAGTATGAAACACCCCTGCCCCTGTATTTCTCCTCGCCTTCAATCTTCAGGGGTTTCGGGTTTGAACCGGTCGCAAGGATAACGGCCCTGGCCTCATATTGCCTGCCGTCTTCAAGGATTATCCTCTTGATCCCGTTGTCCGCCGAGACCTTCATTACAGAGCCCTGGACTATTTCAAGACCGAATTTCACGGCCTGTTTTTCCATTTTCTGCGAAAGCTCGGCCCCTGAGATGCCCTCCTCGAATCCCGGGTAGTTCTCGATCCGCTCGGTGGTCATGACCTGCCCCCCCGGGAAGGCCTTCTCAATAAGCAGGCTCCCGAGTCTCGCCCTCGCAGTATAAAGCCCTGCTGTCAGGCCAGCAGGGCCGCCGCCGATAATTACAACATCATGCATCAGATTATCCTGTAACTGTTAAAGCAGGGAATCTATCTTGGATTTGAGCTGGGCCTTGGGTACGGCCCCGACTATCTGGTCAACCTCCTCGCCGTCTCTAAAAAACATGAGCGTCGGTATCCCCCTGATCTTATACTGGCTTGCAAGATCGGGGTTCTCATCCGTGTTGACCTTTGCAAACAGCACCCTGCCCTCGTATTCTTTTGCAAGCTCCTCGACAACGGGAGAGACTATCTTGCAGGGCCCGCACCATGTCGCCCAGAAATCCACCATTACAAGATTCCGCGCCTGAAGAACCGTCTCCTCGAAGTTATCGCTCGTAACACTTGCCACTGTCTCTGACATTATAAGATCCTCCTCTGCAATAAAAGTTTATAAATTATATTTCCTGAATAATGTCTTTGTCAATTTCCCGTGTCTCCTAAACCCCTGCTGTCTCCGCTTCCTTCAGCCACAGGAGCCTTGAATGGTCGAGGACGGATCTGTTAAGCGCTTCGATTATATCTGCCGGGCTGGTGTCAGCGCCCTGCTTTTTCTCAAACGGCCTGAATGCGGGTTCAGCCGCTTCACGGCCGTCATCTGTTTTCGGGGTGATATCCTTCAAAGGCTCGCCGATTGCCTTTGAAAGGCTGATGATTATATCACGGTGCTGCCTGGAGGACCCCGCTGGTTCGATAACCTTCCTGACGTCCTTGACCCTGCCCAGACAGTTTATTATCGTGCCCTTTGATTCAAGGTATGTTGCGGCCGGCAGCACTACATCAGCCTGTTTCGCAAAATCCGTGAGGTAAGATGTCTGTGCTATGACAAACTTTGCGCCGGGTCTCCCGGAAACAGGGATTTCCCCCACTGCATAAAGCACGTCCATGTCACCGGAAATCATTTCATTGTAGGTCTTCCCGTCCGCGAACAGGCCTGCCGCGGCAATGCCTCTTGCGTTGGCCTCATACGGCACCGCGACCACACTGACATCGATCAGCAGCGAGATGTTCCTTGATGCGCTGAAAAGCGACGGGGCGCAGAATATTGCGGGCGACCCGGCCCCGGCCAGTATGGCGGCGGCCTTTTCAATATCCTCAGTCACCGCAAGCCCCGAGACAGCGGCCTCCAGCTCAGCGCCGCCCGTCTTCCCCTTGTCGATCAGGCCCTTTGCTATATGCGCAAGCGTCGCGGCCTCGTCAGCCCTGATGCTCACCGTTGCCGCACGGCCTATCCTTACTTCCGCCGGGTTTATGACAATGAGCTTTGCGCCTCTTGATACCCTCTTTCTTATGCCTGCGTCAAGCGCCGGCAGCACCCTGCTCCACTGCGAGGGATCAAGCCCTGCAAGCACGATCACATCCGTGCCGTCAAGATCAACGGTGTCGGAGAGGTTCAGGGAATCGGCGTCTGCATAAAGGCTCGCTGTCGTATCCACATTGCCCGTACGGATCACGTCGGAGGCGAACCTTGAAAGTGCGAGGGCATCCTGGTTGAGTATGCCCGCGGTGCTTATAATCCCCGCACCGGCACCGGCCTGCTTTAATCTTCCGGCTGCGATTTCCAGTGCATCTTTCCATGTGGTCTCCTGCAGCCCGCCGTTGACCTTCTTCATCGGAACGGTGACCCTTGCGTCCGACGTCACCGCGTCGAATCCGAACCTGCCGGTGGCGCATATGTATCTTTCAGCAGAGCCGTCGGCCGCGCCGGCATTTATCTTTATGACTTCGCCGTCTTTCTCGCTCGCGGTTATATCGCAGCCGCAGCCGCAGGAAAGACAGGCGGATGCGGTCTTCGTATATTCCCATTCCCTGCCCTTTCTCCACCTGCCGGCTTCAAGGAGGGCATTGACGGGGCATACGTCGATACAGCTTCCGCAGAAAGTGCAGTCGGATTTCTGCAACGGTCTGTCCATGGCGGTGACGACCTTTGCGCCGACTCCCCTTCCCATGAATTCAAGAACGTTTGTGCCCTGTTCCTTGCACACCCGCACGCATCTTCCGCAGATGATGCAGTAGTCAGGCTCCCTCCTGATAAACGGATTCTCCTCATCGACCGGATATCCGAATTTCTTCCTGCTGAAGCTTGATTCCTTTATCCCAAAGTCATACGCATACTGCTGCAGGGTGCATGCGCCGGCCTTTGTGCAGGTCATGCAGTCAAGGGGATGCATGGACAGAATAAGGTCTATCACGAATTTCCTGATCTCCTCCACCGTTTCGGTTCTGGTGTTGACGACCATGTCCTCTTTCACCTTCGTGGTGCAGCCTATCAGCGGGGCCTTCATGCCCTCAACCTCGACGAGGCACATCCTGCATGCGCCTATTCCCCTCATGCCCTTCAGGTAGCACAGGTTCGGAATGTGGATTCCAGCTGTCCCCGCGGCATCAATGAGATTGGTTCCCTCCGGAACGCGCACCACCTTGCCGTCTATTTTCAGAGTAACTTTTTTTGACATCTGCTCCTCCTGTCTATCATATCCGGAAACAGGGAGACCCCCGCCGCCGTTTCGAAATTTATTTCAATTCCGCAAGTGCGTATGCAATACGCTCTTGCTTATGTTGCAACTGTTTCCGCTTCTTTGACTTTTGCATCAACAACAACTATCGCCTTTTCCGGACAAGCCGGAACGCATTCGCCGCACTTGACGCACTTGGTCCGCCGGATCTCAAACGGCCGGTACCCGCTGATAAACGCCCGTCTCCTTTCGCCGTATATGGCGCCGTATTTGCATGCCGTCAGGCATTCGCCGCACATCGTGCACTTCGCGGTGACAATCGTGTATTCAATGTAGGCGCTGCATGTGCGCTCCGGACAGATGCCCTCCATATGCCCGGCGAAACCGGCTGTGTCGATCCACCGGAGGATGAAACGCCCCGTGTCTTTTCCCTTTTTGCACATGGAGCCGATCAGCATGCCGGAGGCGATCCTCCTGAGTTTGAACAGGTCTTCTTCTGCGGCCTTCCCGTCGGTCATATTATTCAGGACGGCCCTTGCCTCATAGCTTCCCATGGAGCAGGGAAAGCACTTGCCGCACATCGGTCCTGCGAGGAACTCCGTTATGTAGAAAAGAGCCTTCTCCACCGGGCATTTCCTTTCATCCGCTGTTTTTCTTATGTCATCCACCTTTATCAGTCTCTTGTCTGTCATGGCCAACCCTCAGTATATCGCCTCTGCCATGTAGATAATCTCCGGCAGGACGTGGGCAACCAGGTCTCTGTAAGTGACCATTCCTATGAGCCTGCCTTTTTCAACAACCGGCAGATGGCGTATCTTTTCTTTTGAGACAACCTGGATTGCGGCATTTATCTCTGTTGAAGGTTCAAATGTTATGATCTTCGTGGTCATCAGATTCCCGATGGGCTCTGTCTTCAGGTCAACATCCTTGTGGACATAACGGACCACGTCCCTTTCGGTAAAAATACCCGCTATTTTGCCTTCTTCGTCGACCACTATCACGTCGCTTATATTCTTTTCAGCCATAAGCCTTACGGCTGCATCCGCAGTCTGGTCCGGGGTAACGGTGGCCAGCTCATCGGTTTTTTTCTTCAAGATATCTCTAAGGACCATTCTCGCCCTCCTGTCTATAAGTTCTATTGTTTCCGTGGGTACCTTGAATTCCTCCTCAAGGATCACATGCCTATGTTTCTTTATCATGACGGCATCTATCGGACATGCGTTATAACACGCCAGGCACCGGGTGCAGGCGTTGCGGTCGATTATGTATCTGTTTCTCGTCTCGGTAACCGCATTGAAAGCGCAGGCCTCCTTGCACAGGCCGCACCTGATGCACGCCGCCTGGTCGATGACGAATGCCCCCATGCCGGTGCATGCCTTTGCACGGCAATACTTTTCATAGACATGCTCTTCATACTCTTCCCTGAAATACTTGATTGTGCTCAGCACGGGGTTGGGCGCGCTCTGGCCGAGCCCGCAGAGCGAGGCCTTCTGGATGTACTGGCCGAGATCCACGAGCCTGCGGATGTCGCCCTGCTCGCCCTGCCCCGATGTGATCCTCTCGAGTATCTGCAGCATCTGGTAGGTACCTATCCTGCACGGCGGGCATTTGCCGCAGGATTCGGACTGTGTAAATGAGAGGAAAAACTTGGCCACATCAACCATGCATGTGTCCTCATCCATCACCACCATTCCGCCCGAACCCATCATTGAGCCCACGGATGCAAGAGAATCAAAGTCTATCGGCAGGTCAAGGTGCTCGGCCGGTATGCAGCCGCCCGAAGGACCGCCTGTCTGGACGGCCTTGAATTTCTTATCTCCAAGCATCCCGCCGCCGATGTCGAATATTATTTCCCTCAGGGTCATTCCCATGGGAACCTCGACGAGGCCGGTGTTTTTGACCTTCCCGGTAAGCGCAAACACCTTTGTGCCTGGCGAGGTCCTGGTTCCGATGGACGTGAAGTAGTCGGAGCCCTTTTCAACGATCACCGGGACGCAGGCATAGGTTTCAATGTTGTTGAGATTGCTCGGATACCCCCACGGCCCGCCGCCGGGTTGTGAAAGCCTCGGAGGCCTGGGTCTCGGAAAGCCTCTCTCCCCCTCTATGGAGGCAACGAGGGCCGTGGACTCACCGCATACAAACGCCCCTGCGCCTTCCCTTATGTCCACCGTAAAGCTGAAGTCCGTGCCGAGGATGTTTTTTCCGAGCAGCCCCAGTTCTTCGGCCTGTCTTATTGCCGTCCCGAGGTTCTGGACCGCGAGGGGGTATTCATGCCTGACATATATGAATCCGTACTGTGCGCCTATTGCATATGCACAAAGCGCCATTCCCTCCAGGAGGCTGTGCGGGTCGCCTTCCATGATGGACCTGTCCATAAATGCGCCGGGGTCTCCTTCGTCACCGTTTGCGATCACAAACTTGATATCCCCCGGAGCCGACTTGGTATGCGCCCATTTCTTGCCTGCCGGAAATCCTGCGCCGCCCCTCCCCCTGAGATTCGCCCTGTCGACTTCCTGAAGAACCAGCTCGGGTGTCATCAGGGCCAGGGCCTTTTCCAGCGCGGCGTAGCCTCCGACCGCCAGGTAATGATCAATATTGCAGGGATCGATCACCCCGTTGTTTCTAAGGGCGATCCTCACCTGTTTTTTGTAAAAGGGGATATCCGTCATGACAGGTATGGGCTCGCTCATTATGTCGTCGCGGTAAAGACCCTGCCTGTAGGGCATGTTGCCCAGCATGGAATGGCTCATGATGGAGGAGACGTTCCCGGGCCTGGTCCTCTGGTAGAAGATGTTCAGGGGTTCCACCTTGAGCACCGGGCCTTTCTGGCATATCCCCTGGCAGCCTGTCTTGACTATCTCCACATCAACGCCGCTGGCCGCGGCCTCTTTTTCAAACGCATCTATAACCTCCCGGGCGCCTGTCGCAGCGCACGCGGTTCCGCAGCACACCCTCGCCCTGAGGGCGTCGGGCCTGAAAGTGGTGGTCTTCAGGCGCTCCCTGAACTCGTAAAGCTCTTTCGGACTGTTAAGTTTTTTCTTCATATCTTCACCTTTTGATATTTTAATGTACCTTACAGCGGCATAAAAACACCGCCCGCGGGAGGGAGAGTCCGGCGGAAAAGCTACCCTTCGCCGCTTTTGATATCCTCGACTATCTCTTCAAGCCTCTTCATGTCTATCTCACCGACTATGCTTTCATTGACCGTGGCCACCGGAGCAAGGCCGCAGCAGCCGATGCATCCCACGGTCTCAAGGGTCATCGCAAGATCGGGCGTTGTCTCTCCTTCATCTATCTTGAATTCATCCTTGATCCTGCCGAGCACCTTATCCGCTCCCCTCACGTGGCATGCCGTGCCCGTGCATACGCGAACTATCTTCCTGCCGCGCGGGGTGAAATAGAACTGCTTGTAAAACGTCGCCGTGCTGTAAACATCGGACAGCGGTATATCGAGTTTTTTCGATAATCTTATGAGGTCTTCCTCCGGCAGATAATTGCGCTCCTTCTGTATCTGCTGAAAGGCATGTATGAGGATGCCCCTTTTCTTCTGGGTATCCGTCAGAATATCGCCGACGTGTCCTATGACTTCATCAACCTTGAGATTCACTGATACCTCCCACCCCGGCATGGGCCGCGCCGGCTGCCGATCTTTCCAGTTCCCTCCTGGCGGCCATGTCCATGAGGACCCTTTCGGCGCCGAACTTTCCGGGCTCGTATTTCCTGAGTTTGAGATTCTCCCTCGCCCTGTCTATGTAGTCAAGCGTCATCGCAAGAATCTTTTCGGGATCCGGCTCGAAATGAAGCGCTCCCATGTAGCGCTCAAACCATACCTCCGTCATGATCCTTTCAACTTCCCTGCTCGCTCCGACCGGTGATTCCCCGCCCATGATCACGGGGACACCGGATGCCGCGAAATATGTACCGATAGCAATGGCCTTTTCCGACATCCACTCCGGAGCGATTCCCACGGCGGGCATTCCGGCGATTTCATCGGAAAGGCCCCCCTCGTGCGCCATGGCCGTTGCTATCGTGAGTATCCTCGAGTTGTCGACACACGCGCCGAGGTGAAGGATGGGAGGAATACCTATGGCCTCGCATACCTCCCTCAGCCCGGGCCCGGCATTTTCAAGCGCCGTCTCAGGCGTTAAATAGCCTGCGGTTGCGCATGCCGCGGAGCCGCAGCCGGTCGAGACGATGAGGACGTCATTTTTTATAAGCTCGGTTGCCAGATACTTGTGAATGCTTGTGGCCTGCACCCTTGGATTGTCGCATCCCACCAGCCCGACCACGCCCCGGATCCTTCCGGCCATGATGGCGTCGTTCAACGGCCTGAAGGATGCACGCCATTTTCCGCCCTGCATGTATTCGATATATTCATGTGAGAAACCTGCTATCAGGGGTGTCTTCCGGGTTATATGGCTCCCCTCGCTTGTCCTGTTGGGGAAGTTGTCTATCGCCATTTTTACAATCTTTTCAGCCGTCTCCCTTGCATGGTGCTCGTCGTATTCAACATGGACCGCCCCGGGTATCTTGGCCTTGGGACTGGTGGTGATGATCTTTGTATGGAACTTCTCCGACAGCCTGGTGATGGCGGGCATAATGCACTGCACATCAACCGTCATGGCGTCGACCAGGCCTGTCATGATACCGAGTTCCTGGTTTGTAAACCCTCCGGCAGTGGGTATCCCGTGCCTCATGAGGACTTCATTTGCAGTGCAGCACATGCCGCCGAGATTGATGCCCTTTGCACCCCTGGATTTCGCGTATTCAATCATCTCAGGCGAAGATGCCGCATCAACGATTATTTCGGCAAGCGTGGGCTCGTGCCCGTGGACTACGAGGTTGACCTCGTCTTCCTTGAATATGCCGAAGCTGGACTCGGCCCTGAGAGGTTTGGGGGTCCCGAAGAGGATGTCCGTGATGTCAGTGGAGATCATGCAGCCGCCCCATCCGTCCGCCAGCGCCGTCCTTATTCCCTGTGCCAGCAGGTGATCGGCATCGTGGTCCACGCCGACACTTGTCCGGTGCAGGGCCTCAACCACTTCCCTGTCTATGCCGCGGGGGGCGACACCCCATTTCCTCCACCTTTCCTGAGTCTTCCCGGGAGCCCTCTTGTTGTAGTTCAGCTCGCCCGTCTGGCGTCCGAAATCCTCGAGGAATTTAAGTGCGACGTCTCTTGCGACATCATTGACAGGCCGGCCCTCGAATTCTATTTCAAGTATGCCTGCAACCTTGTACAGTTTCCTGACGTCGGTTATCCTGAAGTCCTTTGCCGTACCCTCGGCGGCGGCCAGGAGGGTCATGGCCATGTCCCTTGCGTGATCGGAGTGGGCGGCGGTGCCCGCCGCTATCATCCTTACGAGATTTCTTGCGGCCACCGAGGCAAGAGATGCCCCGCATACGCCCTCTGCCTTTTCCTCGGCATTCCTGCCCACAAGCCTGCACGGCCCCATATGGCATACCCTGCAGCACGCCCCGGTCTCGCCTATGGGGCACTGCTTCAGCTTCTCCGCACGCTCAAAGCATGTCTCAAGATGGTGTGCCTCACCCCATTCTATTATCTCTTCTGCTGATGTGCCTGCGCTTTTTGTCACTTTATCCATATATCCTCCATAAAATTCTTGAATCGTCTCCGGCCGGCGTGTCCGTGAGAAACGGTCAACCGGAACGGACAACGTCTTTAGAACATCGGATCCATCTCAAGCGCCGGATGCCCGACACTTGCAAGATATTCCAAGAGTTTCTCGGAATCCTCTGCAACGCTTTCATCCGCAATCTTATCCAGCAAATCAGGCACCCCCTCTTCCTCGCACCTCTTCTTGAAATCTTCGGCGATTCGTTCCTTGAGATTCTTCGTCATCCACACTATTCTCCTGATTCCGCCGTCTGCATAGAGGAATTTGCGGCTTGTAATGAAATTCACACCAATTCCCATGAACCCGGGGTTCTGCGTGCCCCCGCCGACCGTCCCCGCGAGTGTGGAGAATTTCATGCCCACGGGCGTCATGCCGGTATGGCCTCTCTGCACGAGCATGACGCCGTTGGCTTCGGGGATGATCGCAACGATACACTCGAAACACCCGCAGGATGTCATGGGATTATCCATGATGGTGTACAGGTTGAGCGTCTCGACAGCGCCGGCTGAATTGGCCTTCAGGTACTCGTCCACACCGGCCCATCTGCCCGCCCTGGCGTCCAGCACCTCGCCCTTCTTTATGGGCTGGTTGCCGCCTGTGGGGTCTATCTCGAAGGCGGCCTTTGTGTCAAGCCAGTTGTAGGCGCCGCAGAGACCGAGACGCTCCGGGCTTATAACGCATACGTGTGACGGAGCGAACGACTGGCACAGGAGACAGGAGTAATAGGTGTCAACCGATTCGTCCGTAAGGCCGGCAAGCCTGTGATCCCTTTCCCTGTAGACGGCCCTTGCCTGATCCTGCAGTTCGAGGACGTCCTTTTCATCGAAGTAAAGGGTGACCTGGACCTTATCGACAATCGCCTTGAACCTGTTGTGCGTCATGGTGTTGTGTATTATGCCGATATGCTCCAGGGTGATGCCCTCCTTGTAAGCCTGTTTGCTGATCCTCATCCATACGATGTCGCGCTGTCCCATGTGCCACAGGCCCTGCGCCTCATTTATGTTATGATGGAGCTTTCTCTCGATAATGGCCTCGAAGTCTTTCTGCATCTTCCGGCCCGCAACGTCTATGACAATCCCGAGCGGCATCTGCCCGCCGGCCTTGTATCTTTCTTCTATATCAGTGCCCACAAGAACCACCTTGCCGTCTTCAATCTCCTCCATTTCCCTCGTTCTCACCCATTCGAAGGCAGGGGTGCGGTTGCCGCCGAACTCTATGAACATGTCTTCCTTACGGATCCTCTCGCCCTCGAATGCAGGCCCGTAGGACACGGGGATAGGCGGTTTCTCAACGGTCACCTTGAGCCCCCTGACCTCAAAGGCCCTCTGCACGATCTTGCCGTGGTCGAGTTCTTTTTCGACATGCTCGTATGTGCACACACCCGTCGGATGGATAACCGGGACATCGGTATCGCATATCGCGGGGTACCCCATGTTAATGGCTCCGGCTCCCGTCGACCACTTGACGTCGTCAAGCTCCCCCAGTACAAGGGCGAATGCAAAGACCCTGTCTTTTGTATATTTCAGGTGCGCCCTGTAATCTCCGGGCTTGTTGCCGCCGAAGATCAGGGAAGCCCTGACGGACCAGTCGAGCGCATAGAGTGTATGTTCCGTTTTCGTGCCGAGAGGGACGATATATGTATCCCAGCCGAGTTCGACATTCTTCCTCAGCAACTGCCTCGTGACGCTGTCCCCCCCTGATTCCCCGGAGAGGAATATGAGGATGTTCTTCTCCTGCAGTTCTCTTACGATCTTCACCGCGGTTTCATCATCGGGGGCCGCGCCGATAATGGCTGCGAAGCCGGGCATCCTGCCGTCAACGAGCTGGATGCCGAGGTTTCTCTGAATTGTGTCCGTGATGAAGCCGTTGTAAACATAACCGGTTTCAGGGTCCGTCTCCGGCTCGAGCCCCTCGAGATATCTCAGGGCCAGTATGATCTCCTCGCAGAAAAGGGTCGCCATGCCCGCATCCAGTGCCTCCCCGAGATACGGTTTCCAGAGCTTTTCCTCCGGTTCCTCGTGCAGCATCTCCCTTGCCATTTCCAGGGCGACCTTCATGTCGGCAAGCGTCTTGACGGGGAATGCCGTCATTGCATACACCAGCGGAAGGTAAAAAGCAGTATCCGGGAACTCGAACACGAAGTCTTTTCCTTTTTCCGCAATCGCCTTATCAAGCATCTCCTCCGCCGTTTTGAAGAGACTGTGTGAAGCCCTTATCGCGGCAGAGGCAATTATCTTTGACATTTCAACCTCCTAAACGGTAATTATTATGTACGGTAATAAATCTCCCGCCTAATGGCGCTTCCTGCACTTCCGGCATAAGCCGTAAAACTCGATACTGTTGCCGATCAGTTCAAATCCGTGAGTCAGCTCTTCCGGCACGTCCAGCTTGAAATCCGTGTGCAGATCGAGGATCTTCTTGCATTTAACGCATAGAATATGGTGGTGCTTGGTGGTGTCGGGGTCGTACCTTTTCTTGCCGGAATCTATCTTCAGTTCCTTTACGCGGTGTTTGCTTTTCAGTGCCTCAAGCGTGTTGTAAACCGTTGCAAAAGACATTGTGGGATAGTGTTTCAGCACCGCCTTGTAAATGTCTTCGGCAGACGGATGCGACTTGTTGCCTCTTAAGAAGTTCAGTATGGCAAGCCGCTGTGGCGTTAATTTAATCTGAAGTCGCCTGAATTCTTTCATGCTCCTGGTCGTTTTTCTGTCATTCCGTTTTGTTATGTCCGGGATTGCTGGAATGACATGTCTTTGAGTATTTGAATCAGTTAATAATAATTATTAATTAATAAAACGTCATAATATCATACGGATGTCCGCCCTCCCTGTCAAACAGGCCGCGCATAAAACTTACAGCGGCATAAAAACACCGCCCCCGGTCCCTGCAAAAGCCGGGGGGAAAACCTATGCCCGGTTTTTCAGGAAAGTCGGAATGGCGTTGGCCTCCCTCGGGCCGACCGTTATCTTCCATCCCTCGAGTTTGTCCTCGAGCGCGCCGCTCAGGATTGCAACCTGCCCGGGCAGGATAAGCTCCTTGTGGCTGATCCGGTTCTCCACCCCGCTTTCCTTTATGAACTGGGCGATCTTCGCGGCCGTGAACTTGCCGGCAGCCCAGGCGGTCAGAACTGAAAGGCCCTCGCAGTCCATTACGGCAAGCCGCGCGGGCACCCTGCTGTTTTCAATCTCACCCGAGACAATAAAATAGGTGAGCGAGAAATTCGTTGTAATCATAAGAGGGGCATCCGCACCTGGCTCTCCGATTTCGTAAATCTTCTGCTCCACCTGCATGGGCACCTGCGGGTCGGTGTAGAGATTCTGCCTCAGCGTGAAAAGTGCGAGATTCTTCCACTTTTCAATGCTGCCGAGTATGACTATTGATGCGTATTTGGCGATCGCAACAGAGGCAACGGATGCCTCGAAAAGGGGATCATCCCTCAACACGCTGTTTATCACCGGATATCCGAGCGGTTTGAAGTTCTTCTTAAGCGCGGAGCGCCTGATCTGCGTATTGTGCTCTATGATCTCTTTGGCTGTCTTTGCGCCGGAGTCAAGGACGATATCCTCCACGCCCAGCCCCCTGATCTTTTCGGTAAGCGCCGACAGGGCCCCCGGGCCCTCCGCGCATGCAACAAGGGGAACGCCGTGAGCCTTTGCAACAGCGGCCATGGCTTCGGCGTTTCCGTCGTCGGCCCCGTACAGCAGCGGCTTCCTCCCCTCGACGGCCTTTACGGCTGCCCCGGCTGCGGCGGCATCCTTGCAGTTCAGTATTACGGCGGCCTCCGGCGCCTTCTCCGCCACAAGCCTTACGGCGGCTTCATACCTGGCGGCGTCGCCCGAGGCATATTCCACGCATACGGCATCAACCCTCAGTTTCTGCCCCACGCGGTCGATCTCCGAGGAGGCCACTTCAGATGCCTTTTCCGCAAGCTCGCCGTCGCTCAGACTGTCTTTGACGTTAAGCGCCAGGGCACAGGGATTGACGAACTTCTTCTCATGCCTGAACAGGACGGTCTCTCCGCCTATCTTTACAGCCTTTTCCCCGGTGCCGAGATCGAATGTCCTTATCGGCGGCGCCGACGCCTCGCCGAGGGTTTTCTTTGCCTCCTCCGACACGTCGGGACACGCTGAAAGCTCCACGCCGCCCTGGGCGAGTTTCATTGCAAAGGCCAGACATGTGGGAAATCCGCATTTCTTGCAGTTCGTCTTCGGAAGAAGCTTAAATATCTGAATTCCGGTTAATGCCATTGTTTACCTCCATGTTTTGCTCAAACCAGCTCATCGATGGTCTTTTCAACGGTCTCTATCGCCGCAGGATGCCTCATGATAAGAAGGTTTGTCCCGGCCAGAAGCATCGCGGTGGCGGTGATCGCCTCCCAGGCAATGCCCCTCTCCCGGAGCGTCCCCCATTCAGGAACGTCCGCTTCCGGGGCAACGGTCTCCTTTATCTTCCAGACATACATGCCCACGTCCCCGAGTATCGGGGGCTGCATGGTCGGATCGTTCTGGGCAAGCGCGGCAAGCCGTATCCTCTCCATCACTGAATAGGTGTACTCGAGGCCGTACCCGAGCGCGGAGCACATCGGGTCCGTAATGAGCTTTTCTTTGCTGAAACCCATCTGGGTTATCAGGATGTTCAACTGTTTCGCAAGATTGATGTCAAGCTCCGACATAGCTATCAGTTTATGATTATGCGCGAGGGCCGCGGCCACTATGGTTTTGTAATTGCCCTCCTGCGCCTTCCCGATTATGCAGTTGTACCCGCTTGCAGCCTCGGCTGCGGCAACCAGCACGGTCGAGTCCTTTTCAATGTGGTTGGAGCCGAGTATGACAAGGGGGACATCCACGGCCGCCAGCACATCCCTGACGGTTCCGGCGGCATCCTCGGCTGACCTGTCGTCCCTGTCGGGGTGGGTGCTCAGAAGCCTCAGCGCAATGGCCTTTGCATTCAGGACATCCTGGCAGTGTCTGGCCCACGCAACGGGATCCCCGCTTACATCCTTGTATGCCTCTTTTACCGTGTCCGGCCAGTCATCGGGCGGGCAGTCCTGGATCTCACAGGCAATCACGGGCCTGCTGGGCTGTTGTCCCTCAAAGGACAGGAACGGGAGGGTGTTTTCACCGCCTACCGTAACCGCCCTGTCGTCTTTGCCGAAATCAAAGCTCAGGACTTTACCGGTATATGACTCCTTGGGAATAACGTAAGACATATTGACCTCCGTAAAAAGATTTGCTCAGGAAACAGACGCCGCTGCATTGAGCGGTTTCATTACATCTCCAGGTACGAATGAGCATAAAGCGTATTTCCGAGAAAGATGTCCGTTGTCTTGAGCACATCCATAAGATCTTTGTCAAGAGGGTTCATAATCGCCGCCGAAAGACCCTCGTACATCAGCAGTGTCAGGTATACCCTGTCTATAAGGCTTCTCATCTCCTTCGGAACGCCGTTTGATACATTGCTGAGCCCCACGACCGTTTTCATCGGGGGATCGTTCAGCTCCTGGAACATCTTCACAGCCTTGATGGCATGGATTGCCTGGTCCTGCATTGTGCAGACCTGGAGAATCAGCGGGTCGAGGAAAAGGTCTTCCATCGGCACGCCGTACTCGGCGGCCCTGGCCATAATCTCGGCGGCGATCCCGCATCTTTCCTCCGCGTCGGCGGGCAGGCTGCCCTTCCCGAGTGTCAGGGCGATACACTGCGCATTATGCTTCGCCGCCATCTCGAGCATAACGAACCTGTCCGGCTCGTTCGACGTGGAATTGATGAGCGGCCTTCCCCATTCGTTGTTATGCGCCTGCAGGCCCGCCTCAAGCGCGGCCGCATTGGTGGTATCCAGACACAGCGGGGCCTGTACCACCTGCTGTATGCTCTCGACCATCCACTTCATGAGGTCCTCGCCGTTTTCCTCGGCAGGACCTATGTTTACGTCGATGAAGTGTGCGCCCGCCTTCCACTGGGCCGCGGCGAGTTCCTGGATGGGTTCCGGGTCGCGGGCATTCATCGCCTCCCTGACCTTTTTCGCTATAACGCTGATTTTCTCACCTATAATTATCATTCTTCCGTTCTCCTTAATTGGGTTTTAATCCTGCAGTTGAGAACTGACAGCCTGAAGCAAAGTTGTGAATTATAACATAAGCGGAAAGGAAAATACGTGCAATTATTTGGTAATAAGAATTTTAAATAAGAATCCGCGGATGCCGCGGCAGGGTCTTCACCCGCGCATGCCGCGGAGTTGAAGTTTTCCGCCGGCATCCTACATAATATTGCATATTGCCATGAATCCCACATTCAGGAAGGTATATTCGGAAATCCAGGGCGGAATGAAGCTCTCCAGATGCCGGAAATGCGGCTGCATGAAGGGAACGCTGGAGAACCTCAGGGCATCCCTCCCCCTGCTGAAGCTCAAGGATGCAAAGGAACTGCTCCGTCATGTAAATGAATGGCTCGGGCAGCTTGAGCCGCTTGAATACCCCTGTCTCGGGTGCAGATACTGTATCCCCCCGGAGGCCATGACCAGGCTCACCGGAAAATACCCGGCCCTTGCATCCGCGACCCTCTCAGGCTGCGGGATGACGGTAAACAATGATTCATGGCCGCCTGTTGAAGGCGAGTATACCGTGCTGGACGCATCAGCGCCGGTGGCCGTCTCCACACTTTCAAGCGTCAAGCTCGGGGAAAAGCTGGCCGGGCTCAGGCCCGAAGGGCTCTGCATTGTCGGCAAGACGGAGACGGAAAACATCGGCATCGACAAGATAGTGAAAAACGTCACTTCCAATCCCGCCATCACCTCCCTGATCCTGGCGGGAAAAGACACGGAAGGCCACCAGAGCGGAAGGACGCTGCTCGCCCTGTGGGAAAACGGCGTGGATGAAAACATGCGCGTGATCGGTTCAAACGGCAGGCGTCCGATACTCAGGAATGTAACCCGCTCGGACGTGGAAAAATTCAGAAAACAGATACACATGGAAAACCAGATAGGCTGTGAGAACACCCGCACGTTAGCGCGGAAAATCAGGGAAATGTCCCGAAAGACCGCGGCGGCGGGAGCCTCAGCCTGCGGATGCCACGGCGACTGCGGCGCCCCGGCCGTCTCCGTATCAATGCCCTCACTGTCCGCTGCCAATGGCGGTCCTCCGGAAGTTCCCGTGATTACGGCGAAAAAACACAGGAAATCATCGGTGAAACTCGACAGTGCGGGGTATTTCGTGATACTGCCGTCTGAAAGAGATAAATCCATCCTGGTGGAACACTATTCTTACGACAACAAACTGCTCAGGAAGATCAGGGGCAAAAACAGCCGGGACATCTATTTTACGATTATCAATAATAAGTGGGTGACTGAATTAAGCCATGCGGCATACCTGGGGAAAGAACTCGCGAGGGCCGAATTGTCCATCAGGGAAGGATTCAAGTTTGTTCAGGACGGGGCATAGTGGGAAAGGTAACGGCAGTAGCCAACCAGAAGGGTGGCGTCGGAAAGACTACTTCGGCTATTAATCTCGGCGCTTCCCTCGCGGGCGAGGGAAAGCGTGTCCTGCTCATTGATTCCGACCCCCAGGGCAACTCGACAAGCGGCCTCGGCATTGACAAGGAAAACATCAACGGCAGTCTCTATGACCTGTACACCGGCTCGAAACGCATAGAAAGGATCATACGCCGGACGGATGTCGAGCGTCTCGAAGTCATATCGTCGAATATCGAGCTTATCGGGGCCGAGCTTGAGCTTTCATCAAGGGACGGCAGGGAGACGGTCCTGAGACGTGCCCTGGAGCCGGTCAAACAGCGGTATGACTACATCTTTATCGACTGCCCGCCTTCGCTGAGCCTGCTGACGCTGAACGCCCTTGTCGCCGCGGACGGCCTTCTCATCCCCATGCAGTGTGAATATTACGCACTCGAGGGAATCAGCATGCTCCTGAGAACCTTCAACATGGTGAAAAACTCCCTTAATCCCTCTCTTGAGATAGAGGGGATACTGATCACAATGTTTGACGGAAGAATCACCCTTGCCAACCAGGTGACGGACGAGCTGAGGAGGCATTTCGGTGACAAGGTTTACAGGACGGTCATCCCCAGGAACGTCACCCTTGCCGAGGCCCCGAGCCACGGCAAGCCGGTTATAATGTATGATATACACTCAAAAGGCGCCCGGAGTTATCTGGAGCTTGCAAAGGAGATAATAGGTCGGTGAAGCCCGCACTCGGAAAAGGCCTCTCGGCCCTGATCCCCGGAACGGGAAAAGGGAAGGCAAAGGAGATACTGGAGATAGACCCGGCGGATATCGTCCCCAACAAATACCAGCCGAGGAGGATATTCAGGGATGAGACACTGAATGAACTCGTGGCCTCCATAAAGGAAAAGGGCGTCATCCAGCCCGTAATCGTGAGAAAGACGGACGGCGGCTCATACCAGTTGATTGCAGGCGAGCGGAGGTGGAGGGCCGCCAGGATGGCGGGGCTCTCCGGTATTCCGGCCATCGTCAAGGAAGCCGCCCCTTCCGAAGTGCTTGAACTCGCGCTGATAGAAAACATCCAGAGGGAGGACCTCAACCCGCTTGAGGCCGCGGAGGCCTTTCAGAGGCTGATAGACGATTTCAACCTTACCCATGACGACCTGTCCGCAAGGGTCGGCAAAGACAGGGCCACGGTGACCAATTACCTGAGGATACTGAAACTGCCCGCCGAGATCAAACAGTGGATCGCCGAAGGCTCCCTGAGCATAGGCCATGCAAAGGCCCTGCTGCGCGTCGACAACCGCCGCCTTCAGATCAGCATGGCAAGGAAGATCATACGAGACGGCCTGAGCGTAAGGCAGGCCGAGGCATTAAGCAGAAAAAGCGCTGTTGTCTCACGGCCCGAACGCGCGGCGCCCAGGGACCCGCAGATCGCATCACTCGAGGAAAAGCTCGTGCAGAGCCTCGGAACAAAAGTCCGCCTGATCCATAAATCGAACAAAAAGGGAAAGATAGAGATAGAATACTACTCCCTCGAAGA
>JALSHG010000076.1 GCA_026982355.1 Thermodesulfovibrio sp. | reverse complement strand
GATAACGGAAGACACAAGGAAGATACTGACGGCATACGCCCGGGCAGTGACAGGTGACGGCACGCTTGTTGCCGATGCCACGGGGAAGATGCTGAAGGCCGGAGCATGAAAACGTCAAAGTCGAAGCGCGTACAGATTAAAGCCGGGAGAGACGGCAAAGCTGTCAGTATGTCAGAGACCGGGGAGACGCAAAACTCAGGTTTTACGGCGGAACAGGGATACATGGAGACCTTCAGCAGTTCCCGGGCAAGCCCCCTGCACGTTCATGCCGGCATCAGGATGGGGGCTCATCCTCCGGTTCCCTGCATTCCCCGCAGGGGAAATAAACGTTAAAGGCCTTTTTGATTTTTTCAATGGCTTCAACCAGCGTCCTGCCCCTCGCTGCAAAGCCCGGCATTCTGTCGCTGGAAACAACCCACTCGTTGTTTTCATCCCTGGATATCTTCAGTTCTTTCATAATACGGTAATATGGAATAATATTACCTGCTGGTGCGGCTTGTCAATCGGCGGGAGGCACGTCCTGCAAAAAACCGGGCGGCAGCAAGTCGGATCCGGATATTGCCCGCCAAACGGAACCGGAAATTGCATCCGGCGGACTCCCCCTGCCGGCTTATGCAACATTAAGGTTGACAAAAGGGGAACATGTATATTATATTTGAACAATTGTTCAAATAATCAACGGAGGTCGATCACGTGCCGAGGAACAGGGAACAGGACGTATGCGAAGTAAAATCCGTTGACACGGCAAAGGTCATGGCGGTCAAAAAGACAATGCCCTCCGACAGGGACATGCACAGCCTGTCGGAGATATTCAGCGTACTGGCCGATCCCGCCAGAACAAAGATAATCTATGCCCTCTCAAAGGAAGAGCTCTGCGTGTGCGATATAGCGAACATCCTGGGAAACAGCATCTCCGCGGTCTCGCATCAACTGAGAATTCTCAGGAACATGCGGCTGGTTAAATTCAGAAAAGAGGCGAAAAGGGTTTATTATTCCCTGGACGACCGGCACATAAACAGGCTGTTTGATGAGGGGCTGAAACATGTCAGGGAGTAAGTTTGAACGGTTCGGAGTTCACGGTTCAATGGTTCAGGGATTAAGGGTTTAAACATATATGGAAAAGCTGAAGCTTCAGGTCATAAACAACACCTGTGATGAAGAGAAGAGCTGCTCCTGCTGCGCGACCGGCTTTTTTGAAGAAAAGCCGGAGTTCTGGAGACGCGGGAAGCTGATAACCGGCGGCATTGCCGGCATTCTCCTTGTTGCGGGGCTGATACTGGAGTTCCTCACCTCCCTGAACATCATCGCGCAGGCACTCTTTGTATCGGTAATCGCCGTGTCGGGCAGGGAGATACTTAAAAAGGCCGGCCGCTCCGTCCTCAAACGCCGCCTGGACATGAACTGCCTTATATCCATTGCGGCCTTCGGCTCTTTCTTCATAGGGCACGGCGAAGAAGGCGCAGCCGTAATTTTCCTGTTTTTTATTGCAGAGGCTCTCGAGGACTATGCGGCCGATAACGCGAGAAAATCCATAACTCAACTGCTGAAACTGGCCCCTGAGACGGCAAAGGTCAAAAGGCAGGGGCGGGAAGTCGAGGTTCACGTGCACGAAATCGGGATCGGGGAGACCATCGTCATCCGGCCCGGCGAGAAGATACCGCTGGACGGAAAGGTGCTGACCGGCCGTTCATCCGTTGATGAGTCGCCCATAACAGGGGAGTCCGTGCCTGTGGACAAGGCAGAAGGGGACGCGGTTTATGCAGGGACGATGAACGAGGAAGGCTATCTCGAGGTGCAGGTCACGAAAAAGACCGGGGAGACGGTGCTTTCCAGGATCGTCAAGCTGGTTGAAGAGGCCGAGAAAAAGAAGTCGGGCACGGAGAAATTCATAGACAGGTTTGCCCGTTACTACACGCCCGCTGTCATCGGCCTGGCGTTTGCCGTATTTATAATCCCGACCTTTATCCTCGGTTATCAGTGGGATGTCTGGTTCTACCGCGCCCTTGTGCTTCTGGTCATTTCGTGCCCGTGCGCACTGGCGATATCAACCCCGGTTGCCATGGTCTCCGCACTGAGCGGCTCTGCGAGACAGGGCGTGCTGATAAAGGGAGCCTCTTACCTGGAGGAACTGAACAGAGTCAGGGCCGTTGCATTTGACAAAACCGGCACCCTTACAAAGGGCAGGCTGGAAGTGGAGGACATCATCGGTTTCAACCACCATTCCGCCGACGAGGTGCTGTCCATTGCCGCGTCCCTGGAGTCCCGCTCCGAGCATCCTATTGCAAAGGCCGTTACCAGGAAGGCGCGCAGTGAGAATATACCGCTCAGGGAGATAAGCGGTTTCAGGGCCATAAAAGGCATGGGTCTCGAGGC
Organism: Thermodesulfovibrio sp.; assembly: GCA_026982355.1. Classification (GTDB taxonomy): domain Bacteria; phylum Nitrospirota; class Thermodesulfovibrionia; order UBA6902; family UBA6902; genus JAADFS01. The sequence goes on along the minus strand of JALSHG010000076.1, from coordinate 11,701 downwards.
CCGGATCGACGGCAGGACGTATTATGCCGGCGCCAGGAACCTGTTTGATGATCTGTCCATAGACATCCCCGAAGAGCTTGCACGGTTTGAGCGGGAGGGAAAGACATCCATATTCATATCCAACACCGACAGGGCAATCGGCGTTATCGCACTGGCTGACAGGATCAGGGAAAAGGCCCCGGCCATAATCGCCAGTCTGAAGAGACACAATATCCGCACCGAGATGCTCACAGGGGACAACAGGCAGGTGGCGGCCTCACTGGCGGAGAAAATCGGCATTGATGAATATCACGCCCAGCTGCTGCCGGAGGACAAGGTGAAGGTGGTTGAAAGGCTTACGGGAAAATACGGCACGGTGGCAATGGTGGGCGACGGTGTAAACGACGCCCCCTCTCTTGCCGCGGCGAGTGTGGGAATAGCCATGGGAACCATCGGCTCCGACGTGGCGATCGAAACAGCCGACATAGCCCTGATGCATGACGATCTGAGCAAGATCGATTATCTCATTCATCTCAGCAGGAAGACAATGCATGTTGTAAAACAGAACGTTGCGGCATCCATACTCATCAAGGGAAGCTTTACGGTTCTGGCCGTGCTGGGAATGATCAATCTGTGGGTTGCAGTGGCCGTGGGGGATATGGGACTGAGCCTTGCGGTCATATTGAATGCAATGAGGCTGACAAAGGAGAAACCCGTGGTGGATATCAATCAACCGCACAGCCACGGTCCGTAAAATCCTCTCTCTTTCCTTCCTGCTGTTTACCATGCCCTGCCGGCCAGTATCAGCCCTCCAGAGCGTAAAATGCCCATTTTCACGGCGGATTGACCGGCCTTGCTTTACAAAATTTGCATTTTACCGGCAGAATATGTCATAGTAGCCAGACTTTCTGAAGTTTTTTTATCGGATTTCAGGCCGCAAAGGCGGTTGATTCTGCGGCTTATCTTTATACAATACAGGAAAAAGGAACCGAAAATTTGGAGATAAGAGTTGTCGGACAAAATATTGAAAGGGCCATCAAGCTTCTCAAACGCGAGGCTGAGAAAGAAGGGCTCTTCAGGGAATTAAAGAAAAGGCGTTTCTACGAGAAACCCTCTGTTAAAAAGAAGAACAAGCAGAGGGAGGCCCAGAAGAAGAGGGCCAAGAATGCCAGGTTCAGACGCCAGTACGGACACAGAAGCAGGCCCGCCGGTTAAAATCAAAAGAACCCCGGTTTCAAGAACACGATCTCCTGAACAAGGGCCGGTAGTGCTCCGGCCTCCTGTCTTTAAAGACATCGTTCAGGGGATTTATCGTCTTGTCCCTTGCCTGTTCAGGCTTGATATCCCTGACCATAAGCGCCTCTTCATCCGAGGGCGCCCGCGTCAGGATTTCCCCCAGGGGAGAAACTATTTCACTTTTGCCTATGAATGTAAGGGCGCCGGCGCCTTTTCTGTCCTCCGTCCCCGTTCTGTTCGCGGTGACGGCGAACACTCTGTTTTCAAGGCACCTGACGGGCATGGAATCCGGGCAGAACGGCAGTACAAGGTTCGAAGGGTGCGCAACAATCTCCGCGCCCGAGAGGGCAAGCGCCCTCATCGACTCCGGGAAAAACCAGTCAAAGCATATCATTATGCCGACACGTCCTATTGCGGTATCCCATACCCTGAATCCCGTATCACCGGGAGTAAAATAAAGCCTCTCTTCATAAAAAAGGTGTGTCTTGCGGTAAACGCCGATAAATCCATCGGGCCCTGACAGGACAGCGGAGTTATAAAACCTCTCACCGTCCCTCTCCGGCAGGCCCGCAACGATATACATGCCCTTTTCCCGGGAGAGCGCCGAGATCATCCCTGTGGTATATCCGTCCGGCACGGGTTCTGAAAGCTCCGCCACTTCGCCGGCGGAGACAAACTGGTAACCTGTCGCAAAAAACTCCGGAAGCACAAGCAGGTCAGCATCGGCATCCCTGACCGCCGAGAGAACCCTTCTGATATTATCCTCTTTTCTGCCGAAAGACGGGTTGAACTGGTAGAAGCCTGCCTTCATGGGAATGAAAAAGTTGTGTGTTCACCTTACAGCGGCATGAAATCACCGCATGCGGGCAGGGGAAGCCCGGGGTTTTACGCCGGACTCTCCTGCCGGCTTATGCAATATTAAGGTTTATCCGGCGTATCCGCCTTTGTCGGAGTACCTGCCCCGGAAGTCTCCACGTTTTTTTTAGCATCCGCCGCTGCGATTTTCGAGGCGGCCTCGGCGCTCCAAGGAGATGACGGAAACTCCGTGGAAAGCTCCCTGTACTTTTCCAATGCCCTTGCGTCCTCCCCTGCCCGTTCATAGTACCGCGCTTCAAGAACCAGGGCCGTATCCTTAAAGGCGCCGTCCTCAATCTCTGCAAGCCTTGCGAGCGTTTCAATCGCCTTGCCGTCCTGCCCGGTCCTGAAATAGGCTGATGCGAGCTTCTGATAGACAAGGGGCAGAATCTCCCTGTTACCGCCGAACTTGTCGATGAAGGCATTGTACTGCCTGACGGCGCTGTCAAAATCGCCCAGGTTAAAGTAGCAGTTGCCGAGATAAAACAGCGCCGTCGGCGTGGGCCTGATGTCAACGGATTTCTGAAAGAGCTCCAGTGCCTTTTTCCATCTGTCCTTGCCGGTTAAGACCTCGTCACCGGTTGCGTAATAGTATTTGTACGCCTCTGTCTCAAGAGAATATGCCTTGCGCGCGGCAGAAGAAGAATAAAGCGCATAGATTACGTACAGGATGATCACGGCAACCACTGCGGATGCGGCGATTATCGCCTGTTTCTGCCGTTTCCTGAGCTCCTCCAGCGCATGGAGTGCTGCGCTCTTTACTTCTTTCTCCGGAACGTTTTTTTTCCTTGGGGTTTTTTTCTTTATGGCCCTGGGCATCTAAATCCTCCCGATCTTGTCCACGAGCTTCCTGGAATTTGCAAATATGCCCTCCACATCCTCCTCCGGGATACCGGCTGCGCGGAGCACCGTCTTTGCATATTCGCGCTCAATGAGGTCTTCCGGGGCATGGGAATCCGTATTAATCACCATAGGCGCGCCTGTTTCGGCCGCCACCTTTGCAACGTGGCCGTTTGAGATGCCGTGCCCCTTTCTCGATGTAATCTCAAGCGCAACACCGTTGTCCCTCGCCAGGGCGGCATCCTCGGCACTGATCAGCCCGGGGTGTGACAGTATATCCGCACGGGCCTTGATCCCCGCCCGGTTTGTCCCCGGGACAACAGGCTCGGTAACGGTCTCGCCGTGGACGACGACAATCCTTGCGCCCAGGTCCCTGGCCTTCTCCACCATGCCGCCGATAAGCTCCGGCGGTACATGTGTAATCTCGGCGCCGGGAATAATGATTATGCCGGAATACTTGCAGAGCTCCCCGGCCGCCTCTGCAATTCTCGGAACCACAAAATCGATATTCGACATATCAACATGGTCTGTCAGGGCTATGGCGGTATAACCGGCGGCGTACGCCCTCCGGACAAGCTCCGACGGCAGAAGCACTCCGTCGCTGAACATGGTGTGTGTATGCAGATCAATCATAACAGTGTAAGCCTTGCGGCTGATTCTACTGCCCGCTTATGCAACATTAAGGTAACATACAGAAATTCCGTCACAAATGTCAAAGCCTCCCCGGGTTTCACGGTTTTTTTTTGACACCATAACACGCTTCCGATTATTATAAACGAGTAACAATTCACCTCCCGGCACGGTCCTCCGGAGTGCCTGAGCCACAACCTTAAAGTTGCTTAAACCGGCAGGGGAGCCTGCCGGCGATATTTCTATGTCACTGTAAGGATAATATCATGAAGGAAATGATCGCCGATTACATGGAAAAGGGCTTTCTTGAGAATATCGTGGATATGTTCAGGCGCGATAACGACCTTTATGCCATCATAGGGGACCTGATCGGTGATGAAAGAAGCAGGGTCAGGATCGGGGCGGCGGCGCTCGTGGAGACCCTCATGGAAGAGGGCATGGAACATATTGTCCGGGCGATTCCCGGAATTGCGGAGAAGCTCAGGGATCCGAATCCGACCATCCGCGGCGATGCAGCCTATGTCCTCGGCATCATCGGGCACGGCGATGCCGTGAGCTTTCTCGAGGAGGCCGTCTCCGATGAAAACGAAATGGTGCGTGAGACCGTAATGGAGGCGATACAGGAGATAAAAGGTCACCGGGGTTGACCGGCGGCATCCTCGGACAGGGCTTCCTCAACCGCCCCTGCCGATGCCGGCCCGGCATTCATAAGCCATATTACCCCGAACGCCCTTTCCTGGTATATCCTTGCAAGCCCCAGCCTGACCAGTTCAAGAAGGGCAAGAAACGTCACTATGAGGGTCAGTCTTGTGCAGCCCTCTTCAAAGAGGTCTTCAAACCTTATCCCGTCTTCCCTCTCAAGGCGCTCCACAATATAATTTATCCTGTCCGCCACGGTAAGCTTCTCCCTTGTTATCTCAACGGCCCGTTCCGGGGCCTTTTCCAGGAGCCTCTGAAACGCGGATATGAGATCAAAGATATTTGCATCAAAGAGCAGTGGCTCGTGTTCAAATTCAATATCATCTTTGTCAGGGGCGCTCCTGTGGAATACATCTTTCCATGTATCCTCCCTCTTTCTCAGGTGCAGGCACGACTCCTTGTATGCCCGGTATTCAAGCAGCCTCTGGACAAGCTCCGCCCTCGGGTCCTCTGCGGGCTCCTCCTTTTCCTCTTCATCAGCGGGCAGGAGCATCTTTGACTTGATATGGATAAGTGTCGCCGCCATAACAAGAAATTCACCGGCGATCTCCAGGTTGAGCTCCTGCATGAGGTCAAGGTAGGCCGTATACTGGCGTGTGATCTGGACAATGGGGATATCGTATATGTCTATCCTGTTTTCTCTTATCAGGTGAAGAAGCAGGTCAAGGGGCCCTTCAAAGGCGGGAAGTTTAAAGAGAAGACCGCCGCGTACACCCGGTGTGCTTACGGATTCCGGGGATGGTGTCCCGGGCGTTTTCCTTTGCCCGGCCCGATATATGCTGGTCGCTTCCAGTACCTCCGGCATTACAGAATATTATAGCATTTGAAATATTATTGCAAGCCGAAAATACACAATATATACGCAGTTATTTTTCTCTCCGCCCATATATTGTAATAAACACAGAGATTACAAAAAAAGCCTTGCCTATGACAAAGTGGATGATATATAATAACTCACTCTCCTGCTCAGGGAAGGTTATCAACAATTTACGAACAGATGTTAATAACTATTTTTGTCATCTCACTAAGGCCTGTTTAAATACCATGAACATTGAAGAAGCCTGGACAAAAACCGTTGAAGCCATCGGCGTCAAGGTCGGCAGTCAGACCTTTGACCTCTGGTTCAGGCCCTTGAAGCTTGTGCATCTCCAGGACCAGCAGATACTCCTTGAGGTCCCGAACAAGTTTTTCAAGGAATGGATCGAGGATCATTATCCCGGGATAATATCCGAGACACTGGAGGAGTTCCTGAAGAGGCGGGTCTCCGTCACCTTCAGGGTGCATGAAAAAAACGACAATCCGGCCCTGAAAAAGATAGAAACGAAACATGAAAACAGGCGGGTGAAGCTTGCAAGCCGGGGTATATTTCTCAGCCCGAAGTTCACGTTCGACACCTTCGTGGTGGGAGCCAGCAACCAGTTCGCCCACGCGGCGGCAAGGGCGATCGCGGATGCGCCGGGCAAGGCGTACAACCCGCTTTTCATATATGGAGGGGTGGGCCTCGGCAAGACCCATCTCATGAACGCAATAGGCAACAGGATTATCGACAATCAGCAGAATATCAAGCTCCTCTATGCGCCTGCCGAGCAGTTCACAAACGAATTCGTCTATTCCATGAGAAACGACAGGATGGACGATTTCAAGAACAAATACAGGAGACTTGATGTCCTTATCATAGACGATATCCAGTTCATCGCCGGCAAGAGCGGGACACAGGAGGAGCTGTTCCACACATTCAACGCGCTTTACGACACATATAAACAGATCGTATTCTCCAGCGACAGGCCGCCGAAGGACATCTCGCCCATAACCGAGAGGCTCCGGTCGAGGTTCGGCATGGGGCTGATCGCCGACATACAGATTCCGGACATAGAGACCAAGATGGCGATCCTGGGCAAGAAATCCGAGATGGAGGGCATACACCTGCCCGAGGATGTCAGCTTTTTCCTTGCAAGCAGGATAAAATCAAACATCAGGGACCTCGAGGCATGCATGATACGTCTCGGTGCGCATTCATCCCTTACAGGGCAGGCGATAACCGTGGATATGGCCAAGAACGTCCTCAAAGACCTGATCCACGACGAACAGAAGGCGCTGACGGTCGAATACGTGCAGAAGGTGGTCTGTGAGTACTTCGGCCTGAAACTGCAGGATATCAAGGCAAAAAAAAGGACAAGGGATATCGCCTTCCCCAGGCAGGTGGCCATGCACCTGAGCAAGGCGCTTACGGACTCCTCCTTGAGCGAGATAGGGAAGCATTTCGGCGGAAAAGACCACTCCACAGTCATACATGCCTGCAAACTGATCGAGGAACGAAGGAAAAAAGATGAGGATTTTGATAAAAAAATTGATTATCTGATCAAAAAGATTAAAGGTTACTAAGAGCCGGACTTGCTGACTCCATGCCTTAATCCCGGGAGGATAAAATGAAGCTGAAGATACAGAAAGAAGCATTACAGAACGCATTACAGGACATCCAGGGAATCGTTGACAGGAAAACCACCATGCCGATTCTCAGCCATTTCCTGCTTAAGCTCGACGGGACTGCTTCACTCATGGCAACAGACCTCGACATTGCGCTGAAAGGCCCCCTGGATGCCGAGATACTCCGGCCGGGCAGCCTCTGCATACCTGCAAGAAAGCTGTTCGAGATAGCCAGGGAAGTGGAGGGCGAGATTCTGCTCGAGGCGCAGGAAAACAACTGGATGAGGGTCACTTCAGGGAAAAGCACTTTCAAACTGATGGGCCTTCCGGAAACCGACTTCCCCGCATTGCCGGAGATAAGCGAGTCCGAAAAGCTGAGCGTAAAGGCCCCTGTTCTCCGGGACATGATCGAAAAGACAATCTATGCCTCCGGTGAAAGCGACACGCGGTACGCCCTTAACGGCCTCCTCCTGCATTTCATACCCGCGAAAGGCGGCATTGAATTCAAAGTCATCGGCACGGACGGGCACAGGCTCTCGGTCATCGCAGTGGAGCTGCAAGGAAGCCTCACCGAAGAGAAAAAGCTGATACTGCCGAAGAAAGCGGCAACGGAGCTGAGAAAATTAATCGAGGACAGTGATGACAGCGTCACCATTTATCTTGACAAAAATCACATATTCTTCAGCCTGGACGGCGTTGTCCTGACATCCAGGCTTATAGAAGGCACTTACCCCAACTACGAACAGGTTATTCCGAAAGACAACGAAAAAGAGGTTGTTGTTGAAAAAACGGCGTTTCTCAAGGCACTCAAAAGGACCTCCATAATGAGCAGGGAAAAAACCAATGCGGTAAGGCTCGACCTGGAGCCAGGCAAGATAACACTGATTTCAATGAACCCCGACATAGGAGAGGCGCGGGAGGAGATGGCCGCGCAGTACAAGGGTGAACAGATGACGGTGGGTTACAATGCGCGCTACCTGATGGACATACTGAACGTAATGGAGAGCGAATCGGTCGTGCTCATGCTCCAGGAACAGTTGACCCCCACGCTTGTGCTTGACCCCGATAATCAAAACTACACGTGTGTTGTCATGCCGATGAGGACATAGGGATGCCTTCACGCCTTGTAAATACGGGGGTAAAGGGTTAATGATAAAGAAAAGGGAAGTTAATGAAAGAAAAACCGAACAGTTCAAATGAATACGGCGCCGGCGATATAAAGGTGCTCAAAGGGCTTGAGGCCGTAAGGAAAAGGCCCGCCATGTACATAGGAAGCACCGGCGTTGAAGGGCTTCACCATCTCGTATACGAAGTCATAGACAACAGCGTGGATGAAGCGCTCGCGGGCTTCTGCGACACGATCGAAGTCACAATTCACATGGAAGGCAGCATCACCATCGTCGACAACGGCAGGGGCATTCCCACCGGCAGGCATCCAGGCGACCCCAGGGGCCGTACCGCCGCGGAGATAGCCCTTACAGAGCTTCATGCAGGGGGCAAGTTCGAGAGCAAGGCATACAGGATCTCGGGCGGGCTTCACGGCGTGGGAGTCTCCGTAGTCAACGCCCTTTCGGAATGGCTTGACGTGGAGATAAAACAGAACGGCCAGGTCTGGGAACAGCACTACAAAAAAGGAGTCCCTGCAGGACCGCTCACACTGGAGGGGAAGACAAAAAACAGGGGCACCAAGATAACATTCAAGCCCGATCCGGAGATATTTGAAAGCACGGATTTCAATTACGACACCCTTGTCAACAGGTTCAGGGAACTCGCCTTCCTGAACAGGGGGCTCACCATCAGGATAACCGATGAAAGGACCAACAAGGAACGCACATTCTTTTACGAGGGCGGCATTGTATCCTTTGTCGAACACCTGAACAAGAACAAGAACCTCCTGCACCCGAAGCCGATCTACATATCCAAGGAAAAAGACCGCATAGCGGTGGAAGTGGCCATGCAGTACAACGACAGTTACACTGAAACCATTTACTCCTTTGCAAACAATATAAACACCAAGGAGGGGGGAACCCACCTTGCCGGTTTCAAAGCGGCCCTTACACGGACGATAAACAACTATGCCTCGTCGCTGGGACTGACCAGGAACCTCAAGGAGAGCATCTCGGGTGATGATGCCCGGGAGGGCCTGACCGCTGTCATAAGCGTGAAGCTTCCCGACCCCCAGTTCGAGGGACAGACAAAGACCAAGCTCGGCAACAGCGAGGTGAAGGGCCTCGTTGAATCCCTCGTGAACGAGGCCCTCGGCAACTACTTCGAGCAGAACCCTTCCGTGGTGAAGAAAATAATCGAAAAGGCCATTCAGGCGGCCAGGGCAAGGGAGGCCGCAAGAAAGGCGAGGGAGCTTACAAGGAGAAAAGGGGCGCTCGAAGATACGGGGCTGCCGGGGAAACTCGCGGACTGCGCGGAGAAGGACCCGGAGCTGAGCGAGATTTTTATTGTAGAGGGCGATTCCGCGGGCGGCTCCGCAAAACAGGGGAGGGACAGGCATACCCAGGCCATCCTGCCCCTGAAGGGGAAGATACTCAATGTGGAAAAGGCCAGGTTTGACAAGATGCTGGGCTCGGACGAGATAAAGATTCTCATAACCGCGCTCGGCACGGGCATCGGCACGGACGACTTTGATATCACGAAAGCGCGTTACCACAAAATAGTGATAATGACGGATGCGGACGTGGACGGAGCGCACATAAGGACTCTCCTTCTGACGTTCTTTTTCAGGCAGATGCCCCAGATCATAGAAAAGGGCTATCTCTATATAGCCCAGCCGCCGCTGTTCAAGGTGAAAAAGGGCAAAAAGGAGCGCTATATCCAGAATGAGAACAAACTTGAAAACATGCTCTTCGAGCTTGCAGCGGATGAGATAGAGATACACAACGGCAGGCTCCTGGCCGGCAGGGACATACTTCCTTATATCAAGAACCTGTCGAAGTTCGAAAAACTTCTCGAATGGTTCGCCCGGAGGAAGAAAGACACGGCGGTGATCAAGGCGCTCCTGCATTACGACCTGAAAAAAGAGGTTCTCAAAAACAGGGAGGAAACCGAAAAGATCGCAGAGAGGCTCCGCGGGGAATTCCCGGATATAACCGGCGAGATAATGGAGGATGAAGAGCACCGGTCATTCAGGATAGAACTGAAAAGGGACGGCCTGAGGCTGAGCATAGATGACGAGTTTCTGACATCCCCGGATTTCAGGGAATTAAAAAACATCTTCTCAGAGCTCAGGGGGCTCGGGCATCCTCCCTACAGGGTCAAACACCACGATGAGACACACGAGTTCAACAGCTCCAGGGAACTGTTCGACTACATACTGTCCCTCTCAAAAAAGGGGCTGAGCATCCAGAGATATAAAGGACTGGGCGAAATGAATCCACAGCAGCTCTGGGAAACGACCATGAATCCCGAGAAACGGACATTGCTGCAGGTAACCATTGAAGATTCCGTCCATGCCGAGGAGATATTCACCACCCTGATGGGCGACCAGGTGGAACCGAGAAAAGAATTCATCGAGCAGCATGCGCTTGAGGTCAGGAATCTCGACATATAAGGCCCGGGATATCCGATGCAATATATGAAACCGGCGGAACGGATCATCCTCGCCCTTGATGTACCGGGCTATAATGAAGCTGTCGAGATTGTCGGCAGATGCGGGGAGGAGATCGAGACATTCAAGGTCGGCTCCGAGCTTTTCACCGCAGCAGGACCTGAAATAGTAAGGAAAATACACTCCATCGGCAAAAAGGTCTTTCTCGACCTGAAGTTTCATGATATCCCCAACACGGTTGCCGGCGCGGCCCTGTCAGCGGCGCGGCTCGGAGTATTCATGTTTAATGTCCATGCCCTGGGGGGATTTGAAATGATGCGCCGGGCGGCCCGGGCGCTGAGCAAACATTCCCTCAGGAAAAACACCGCAAGGCCGAAGCTGATAGGGGTGACGATACTGACCAGCATGGACCAGGCGACCATGCAGAACGAGCTCGGCATAGGACTGAGCATGAGCGCAGAGGTCAAACACCTTGCCGGCCTCGCCAGGAGGGCCGGTCTGGACGGCGTTGTCGCCTCTCCGCAGGATACCCACATGCTCCGTTCGCGTTTCGGGAATGGTTTTCTGATCATCACCCCGGGGATCAGGCCCTCATGGAGCCCGCCTGACGACCAGAAGAGGACAATGACCCCCAAAGAGGCATTAAGAAGGGGAGCCGATTATATAGTCATAGGCAGGGCCGTCACCGCCTGCCACAATCCACTTGACGCCCTGAAACGCATAAAAGACGAAATAGCAGGCGCCTGAGGCGCCGGAGACTTCCGGATTTCATGCTTAATATCTTCCCTTCAAAGAAAGAATTCATCAGGCAGGCTGAAAAATCCGGCAAGTTCACGCCCGTCTGTGCAGAGCTGCCGTTTATGCCCCCCCGCCGGGCCTTCGGGCCGGTGGAGTCGCCGGGCTGCTTTCTCTTTGAAAGCATAAAAGGACCGGAAAAGATCGCGAGGTATTCTTTCATCGGAGCGGAGCCGTTCATGATTTTCAGGGCAAAAAACGGTGTGGTGGAAACAATCTCCGGGGACAGGAAATTCAGGTCCGCTGCCCATCCCCTGAAGATGCTCAAGGAACTGTTGGGCGTTTACCCGCTGGATGCACCGGAGGGTCTCCCGCCGTTTGCAGGAGGGGCCGCGGGCATTATCAGTTATGACTTTGTACATTACCTCGAAAGGCTTCCGAGGACCGCCGTTGACGACCTCGGCATTCCCGACGCCCACTTCATGCTCGTTGACACTGTGGCGGCCTTTGACCGCAAGCTCCGGAAGACATTTCTCATATCCTGTCCCGGAGCCCGTCAAATTCTTACGGGATACGGAGAAGCGGCTGGAGAGCCGGGCATGTACTATGACGAGGCCCGCGGGAAAATCGACAACCTGTATAAAAAGCTGGCTTCAGGGATATCCGCCTCCGGCCCCATCCGCCGTGAGCCTTCCCCGCCGGCAAGAGGGACAATAGAAATCCGGCACGAGATGAGGAAAAAAG
>JALSHG010000075.1 GCA_026982355.1 Thermodesulfovibrio sp. | reverse complement strand
GTCGGGCCTGGACGGAAAGTCACCCTCCAGCATTCCCCCGAAGAACAGCGCGCCGGTCTCGATTCCTGCCGCCAGCTCAAAGGGAACAACCCTGACGCCTTCCCTGTTCCTGTCCGCGCCCTTCAGGTCCTGCAGGAGATATTTCAGGTAAAACACCGGCTCCTCAAGGCCCTTACAGCCGGCGCCGCAGATGCCGGCGAACCTTCTCAGCTCGGAAAGGCTGCGGCTGATTCGGTTTAATACAGCCTCTCCGGGGAGGGCCGTACCGGCGATATCCCTGTTGTGTAGAAAACCCAGTGCGTCCAGCGCTGATTCAAATGCATCGGCGAAAGACGCGATATCCCTTTTCCGCCTGACGTCTTCCAGGATGTTTATTATCCGCTTCAGTCCCGCCTGAAATTCATCAAGCGTTTTCCCGTCATCTGCGGTGATGCCCTCCTGATCGGAGTTCAGGAGGGTTTCCCTGATGGAAAGCCAGTTGTCTTTTCCCCTGACTATGCCGGCGGCGTACGAGTAACTCACGGCCCGCTCCCTGACAACAGGCGGGATTCCCTGAAAGTACGGTGAAGTAAGGAAGGCGAGGAGATCATTCCTCGAGTAATCCCCTTCGATACAGGCGATCATGTCCTGCAGAGCCATGAAAGGCTGCGTGGCTGACAGGTTGTATTCCTCCACGCTCAGGGGTATGCCGTATTTCCGGAAAATTCTTCCGGCCATGTGGATATATTTTGAAAGCACCGGGAAACATACGGTTATCTCCCATGGTTTAAGGCCGTCGAGGATGAGCTTTTTTATGTTCCGGGCGATTCCCTCCACCTCCTCCTCCATTGAGGAATATATGTAATAGCGTGCATTCTCCCTCCGCACCGCGGCCTCCGGTCTTCTCACTGCTGCCGGCGTGATGTCGGCCTGGAAATACTCCAGGATTCCCGTATCCTCCTCGGCAAGGAGCCAGGCTTTCCGTGATTTATCCATAAGCGCCCTGATGATTTCCAGCTCCAGGGGGGTTGGGTCGAAAAATCCGTCGATAACGACTGCTTCAGCCGAAAATGCGGAACCCGGGGCATTAAATCTCTCCCTGATAAGCCGGATGCTGTTTTTCAGTACGCCCCCATGGTCGATGATGCTTTTCTCTCTTAATTCATCTTCGTATGACCGGAGGATTTCCAGGGCCTCCGCCGCCCTGCCGGCCGCCTTTTCATCAAATATCAGACGTCTTGTCTCATCTTTTAACCGGGCAAGGTCCTGCTCCGGGATATGGTGCCTGATCTTCTCCAGCAGATCTGACAGAAGCCTTGCATAACCTATGCTCCTCCGCCCGAGTTTTTCACATAGTATGAGCGTTTTCACGCGGTCCGAGATTATGCTCCCGGCCGCGTACGCATCATGGAGATCTGCGGCGAGCTGCCTTATTGTAAGGCTCTGAAACGGGATGTAAGCTGGGTTTCCGGAGACCGAGCGGAAATAATTGAAGAAACGGTCACGCACTTCCTCAAGGATGAAAGCGTTCGGCCCGAGATACAGGACGCGGGAATAATCATTGTCAGGGCGGAGGGTGATGATCTCCCTGAACACGGCCTCCCTCATGTGCCTGTCACCGGGGGGGGATATGAAAAATGTTGTCTCCGTCATTCAGTCATCCCTGCGGAGATATCGCCTGCGGGCAGGATAGCCCGAAGGTTTTCCGGCAGACTCCTCTGCATGTTTATGCCGCATTAGGATAAAGATTATTGTAATGTGCGGGGGCAGGGAAAATCAAAGGGGAATGCAGGCGGGCGCCTGCCTACAGGTAATTCTCAAGCTTTATTTTCCACCGGGCCGGGGATTCGTAACTCTTGACCCTGTCCCCGCCGCCGTTTGAAGGCTGCGCAAGATCCACGTCATAGGGGGTGACGTACCGGCCCTTTTTCATGTCATAAACAATCCGGACGGTCGGGTGCAGGAGGCTTTTTTCCCCGCGATCGAGGATTATGCCGAGCAGGCCGCTTTCCAGGCTCACGAGCGTGCCAACGGGATATATCCCCATGCACCGGATAAACTGGTGCACCAGTTCCTTGTTGAAGTGAAACTCGCCCCACTCGAAAATCTTCCTCAGTGCCTCGGTGGGCAGCATCCCCTTGTGATAGCACCTGTCCGATGTTATTGCATCATATACATCGGCAATAGCGGCCATCTGGCCGAATTTGCTGATCGCATGACCTTTCAGACCCTTGGGATAACCTGATCCGTCGAACCGCTCATGATGCTGGGCAGCCACCTGTATGGAGACTTCATCAATGCCCGGATACTCCTGCAGGATACGCCGGCCGTGCTCCACGTGCTCTTTGATCTTTGAAAACTCATCCTCGGTCAGCCTGCCCGGCTTATTAAGGATTTCAAGTGGGACTTTCATCTTGCCGATGTCATGCAGCAAGGCCCCTGTGCCGATGGTTTTTATCTTCCCGGGGTCCAGGCCGAGATGCCTGCCGAAAGAGATCATCAGCACGCTGACGCCCACGGAATGGAAAAAGGTATACTCATCCGTTTTCTTGATCCTGCCGAGGCTTGCCAGGGCGTCCTTGTTGCGGAAAATGGAATTAACCATTTTCCCGACAACGTGCTCGGCCTTTTCAAGCTCCAACTGCCTGCCGAGCCGTATGTCCTCCATGATTTTCTGGACGGTTTTCTTTGCCTCTTTTTTGATTTCCTTGGCCCGGATGAGCTCTTCCTGCACGGAAACGCTTTTTATATTATTTTTGTTTATATTATCCGGCGCCGGCTTAGCTATCCTGTTGATCTCGGCCTGTATCTCCCGTTTCACCTCTTTCTCGGTCGGCGCACCGGCGACGTCCGGTCCCTTGTCCGTGTCGATATACAGTTCGCGGATGCCGGCGCCGATAATCTTTTCGAGGGTTTTGTCATCTCTGATCCTGGCGCTGTTGGTCAGGAAGGGGTGCCGCAGCCACCCGCAGTTGAAATCATGCACATACATCCCGACCTTTAATTGTTCGCTTTTTATCTTTTTTATCATGACCGTGTCGTTTCCCGCCTCCGGGTTCCCCCTGCAGCGGCATAAAATACCGCCCGCGGGGATGAGGGTCCGGAGGTTTTACGGCGGACTCTTCCGCCTGCCATGCAACATTAAGGTTCCCTCAGATAGTGTTTTCGGTTTTTTTATGCCGTTCCATTACAGTTGCATAAAAAATATCGACAGCATGGCGGGATACGAAAGGGATTACAAGTATCTCTCTGTCCTTATTCTCCACTTGTCCGATGACTCGGAACATACAATCCTGTCCGGCCCGCCCTTACCGGGCTGTGAAAGATCGAGGTCGTAGGTCAGGACGAACTTGTCCCTTTTCGTGTCATAAATGACCCGGACAACCGGGTGCAGGAGGTCCCTCTCGCTATGCTGGATAACCACTGCAAGAAGCCCGCTCTCAAGCCTTACCAGTGAGCCGACAGGATATATCCCTATGCAGCGTATAAAGTGTTGCACGAGCTCCGGATTATAGTGGCCGCTCCATTCATAAAGCTTTTTTAATACCTCCGTAGGCTCGTACCTGCGCTGATAGCACCTCCTGGAAGTCATGGCGTCATACACGTCCGCTATGGCCGCGGCCTGTCCGTAGAAGCTGATCTGCCCGCCTTTAAGGCCGTGGGGATAGCCCGTTCCGTCCACCCTCTCATGATGCTCGGAGGCCAGAATGACGGATGTCTCGGCTATGCCGCCCGTTTCCTCGAGCAGGACATTGCTGTACTCCACATGCCTTTTGATCTGGCTGAATTCCCTGTCACTCAGCGGTCTCCTGCTGTTCAGTATCTTGAGGGGGACCTTCATTTTTCCGACATCATGCAGCATGGCGCCGATGCCGACCTCTTTCAACTGCCGGTCATCGAACCCGAGGTACCTGCCGAAGGAGAGCATCAGGACGCACACGCTCATTGAGTGCATGTATGTGTATTCATCGGCCTCCTTGATCCTCCCGAGGCATATTAAAGCATCCTGGTTCCTGAGAATCGATTCGATCATTTTCTCCACAACCGGCACGACCCTCTCAGTAGTGATACGCCTGCCGAACCTTGCCTCTTCCATTATGCTCCTGACAGTCTGCCTGGCCTCTTTTTTTATGGCCTCCGCCTTGGCAATCTCCTGCCTGAGCGGTACAAGATACTTTCTTTCCTGTCTTCCCCGCCCGATCCTGTCGAGTTCCGTCTGGATATCCCGGTTCACCTCCTGTTCCGTCGGCGCATCGGCATCCAATCCCTTGTCCGTGTCGATATATAATTCGCGTATCCCGCAGCCGGCGATCTTCTCTATGGTTTTTTCGTCTTTTACCTTTGTGGTGGTGCCGAGGAAGGGGTGTTTCAGCCAGGGGTAGTTGAAATCATGGACATACATCCCGGGTTTCAACTGTTCTATCTTGATCTTCTTAATCATTCCTCATGAAAAGGCATCTCCGCATATTTTATCGACAGAAAGCCGTCCTGCCTTTAATTTTCCTTATGTTGCATAAAACACCGGCGGCGGAGCAGCAGAGGAGTCTGCACGTTTATGCCGCATTAAGGTTTATGATGGTACCCTGAAAGATTTGGTAAAGAAGAGACTGTATACCCCTGACAGCCGAAGAGCCCCTGTCTTATCCGGCTGTCAGGATTTGTGGCCGAGAATTTCCCTGATCTTGCTTTTCAGCTCGTTGAAGTCGGAAGACTTTACAACGTAATGGTCTGCGGCGACCGCGGCGAAATCGCTTTTGTAAACGCTGTATGCGGAACAGATGATAACGGGCAGGTCATAGTCGGTCTCCCTGATTTTCCTCAGGATGCTCAGCCCGTCTTCCCCGGGCATCTTGATGTCAAGCGTTACGAGGTCCGGTTTTTCTTCTCTTATCAGCCTTAATGCAACTGCACCGTCCTCGGCCAGCACAACATCGTATCCCTCGTCGGTCAACTCTTCCTTGAGCAGCAGGCGTATGTTCTTTTCATCGTCCACTATAAGAATTTTCTTTTTCACGGCCGACCTCCTTTATCCCGTAGAAGTCCAACGGTTGATCAAATAGGGTTTCAGAGTCTCGAAAGCACTGCACTGCTGATTTATAACTTCTTCGGCCTGGCGGGAATCCAGGTTCTGCGTCCTGCGTACAAAAGAAGCCGTCACAGCATAGTAAACCGGCACCAGCGCTTCAATCACCTGACCGGGTGTCAACCCGTCGGTGCGTTTATTGTAACCCACTGCAAAATCATACAATGATTTGATCCAGAGATCAACAGGCAGCTCGAAGTGCGCGGAATCCATCCTGGCCACCTCGCATATCTTCCGGCAGTTTTCCGCTTCAAGCACTTTTTCCCACACGGGCATATAGCGTGACACGCCTTCCTTGAATCTGCTGATAAGGTTTTCAACATCCACCTTGAGCGGTTTCGGCGCGAACTCCGACTCAAAACCGAAGATGGCGGTGGGGCGGCTGCCCTTTACATGGAGCCATGTCTCATGATATATGTCCATTAAACTGAAAATGGTTCCCACGACCTGTGTGAACATGGGGCTGAGATCTTTGCCGGGGTCTTTGTCGTCATGGATTTTCGCGCCGAGAAACGACTGGCATATCTTCTGGTTCTCGCAGATGGCCACGGTGGTCATCCATATGTCAATCCCGAAGCGCGCGATATCGGTCCCCCATACCTCTTTTGAAAGGAGGCTCTTTATCAGTTCCCTGGAAAAACCGAAATCCCCCCCTATCGGCTGCCGCACGCGTCTTCCGTAAAGCGCCCATGTCAGGGGACATGCGATCATATTCGTAATGGTCCCGTCATATTTATGGCGGCTGTAATACGGGGCAACAAACCCAAAGCCTTTTATGACAACCGGGGCGATCAGCAGCTCTATCCATTCCGGAAATATGCTCCTCAGGTCCGAGTCGAGCATGCATCCGGCTTTGGCATTCAGGATTTCAGCGGCCTCCAGTATTGCCCTGACAGCAGTTCCCTTTCCCGAGGGACCGAGATATTTTGCAACGATTATCTCGGTGTCGAATTGAGGTCTTGCTATAAACGCGGTCTCAAAATAGTGCTTGTCGTTAAGGGCCTCAACCGCCTTTTCCGTCTCTCCCGCATCGCCGCCTTCTGATATGAAGATCACGCTCTTGTAATGGGGGAAATATTTTGCAAGGCCAAGCTCGGCAGCCTTTATGACCCGGCCGATGGTGGCTGCATTATTGTAACTCGGTATGCCTACAACTATATCGGCGCCGCCGATCTCTTTTAACCTTTCCCGGGTCTTTTCATCAATACTCGATGCATTGCTCTCTGCAGAAGAATTCTTTTTCAAACCGGATTCTCCTCTTGAAAGTTTATGGTATGGGAAGTCACATTTTTTCAAATGAACCTTGCAGCGGCATAAAACCACCGCCTGCCCGCTTATGCAACATTAAGGTGAAGTTAACGCATATAGTCTACATATTCACGGAGAAAAATTCACTGCACTTTATTTAGCCCGCCGCCGGCAGGGTTATCCGGAATACGGCCCCACGGCCTTCGGTACTGTCCACCTCGATGCTGCCGCCGTGAGAGACTATAATCTTCTGAACGAGCGCAAGCCCGAACCCTATTCCGTTTTCCTTTGTGGAATAAAACGGGAGGAATATCTTCTGCTTTATATCCCCGGCGATTCCACAGCCCGTGTCCCTGATATTTATTTCAGCCTTATTATTCCGGCATGACAGTTCTATATCAAGGCTTCCGCCCCCGGGCATGGCCTCAACGGCGTTAATAAAGAGATTGGCAAAAGCCTGCCGCAGGAGGACCGCATCGGCCTCTACAGTGACCTGCCTCCGGGCATTCACCGAAAGCCTGATCGCGTCGTTGCCGCCTGCAACGGAGGCTGCGGTTTCCTCTATCATTTTATTTAAATCTATGCGGTCGGTGTTAAGCACCGAGGGTTTTGCAAATGCAAGAAGCTCGGAAATGATCCTGTCCATGTGGCTGATTTCGGCTATAATCGCATCCATGGTCCCCTTGTGGGAAGGATCGAGTTTTTTGCTCAGGAGCTTTGCATAACCCGATATTACGGACATCGAATTCCTCAGCTCATGGGAAATGCCCGCGGACATCTCCCCGAGCTGGCTGAGCCTCTGCCTGAGCTCCACCTGCGCCTGAAGGGCCTTGATATCCGTTAAGTCCGTGAAAATGAATATAAGACCGATCTTTTCCCCTCCTGCATTCTTTAACTGCGAGGTGGTGATGCCGAGCCAGATGTGTCTCCGGTCGCTTGTAATGTACTGGTATTCACACCTTGAGACCGTCTTGTTTTCTTCGGTAAGTTTGGTCAGCGGTTCCCTGAAGACTTCGTTGAAATTCCTTCCGATCACGTCCTTTGCGTTCAGGCGCAGTATGTGTTCGGCCGCCTGGTTTATGCTTTTAATCTCCATCCGGTTATCGACGCTTATAACACCGCTCGGCACGCTCTGAAGAATATGGTCGTTATACGCCTCTATCCTGCCTGCCTTTTCCTCTGCAAATGCCTTTAATTTTTCAAGTTCCTTTTCCTTTTCCTTGAGTTTTGCGACAAGCTCATGAAAGGTATCCACAACAAAGCCGACCTCAGAGCTTCTTTCGGTGTCCCGCGATGTCTTGAGTATTTTTTTCTGCTTAACGATATATGTCCTTATCAGGATAATAAACGCCGCAATGATTAAAAGGCCGCCGGCAGCTAAAATCCTCCTGCTGCCTTCAGAGGCGGGAACCAGCAGCATCCCTATCAGGAGCCCCGAAAAAGCAAACAGTGTGATCACAAGGAATCTCACAAAAGAGGAGGCATTATTCTGCATGGCTCATACCGTACAATAAACGGCGGCAGGCGGCGCCGTGTGATAAGAAGATAGTACCTTCATCTCCGGGTAAAGGAATCTCCATCTACTACTTATATTAACGATGCCCCCGAAAAAAGCAAGCCCTCAAGGTTTATCCGCAAAAGTCCGAAATACAGGTGTAACAAGGCTCATGGCGCACAGCGGGCATTTGCCGGTTAAGAATTGAGGGAGAGATTATGTCCAAGTGGAAAAGCATAGGACAACTGCTGCTGGAATACGGCCTGACCGATGATGAAGGCCTGAGAGAGGGCCTCAAGATGCACAAGGCGACCGGCATGAGACTGGGTGAGGCCATGGTGAAACTCGGAAAGGTCAGCAGGGATGACATCAACTGGGTGCTGAGCAAACAGCTCGACATTCCGTTTGTGATTGTTGAGGATGTTATCCCCAATGACGAACTGCTGGGCAAATTCTCAAGGCAGTTCCTTATCGAAAACCGGATAATCCCCCTGCACGAAACGGACGAGCAGATAACTATAGTCACGGAAGACCCCCTGAATGACACCGCCATTGACCTTATACGCAATTCCTTCAACAAGAAGGTCAACGTATCCACGGGCAGCGGGAGAAAGATTGAGAAGGTACTGAAAAAGGCCTACGAAAAAGCAACGCTGCCGGAATTGATCAACTTTCTTGAAGGTATTGTTGAAAGGATCAGGGAGACGTCTTTCTACCGCTTGGATTTTTTGCCGGGCAAGACCTCCTGCAGGATCAATGTATTCGGAGCGGGAATCTCAAGGCATATTGCCACACTGCAGGGGGCATTTACAAAACAGGACATATTCGGGGCGTTCGACGGCCTGGATATTCCTTTTCTGTA
Source organism: Thermodesulfovibrio sp. (assembly GCA_026982355.1). Taxonomy (GTDB): domain Bacteria; phylum Nitrospirota; class Thermodesulfovibrionia; order UBA6902; family UBA6902; genus JAADFS01. The sequence continues at coordinate 5,414 of JALSHG010000075.1, read as the reverse complement.
TGACACGTTCACCGGAGACGATAATCTGTTCCTGTCTGTCTACCCGGTGGTGAACAGGCCGGACGTAAGGGGCACGCCGGTGATTTCCGGCAGATACGGGCTGTGCCTCCCCCCTGACATTACCTTTACTGATACGGCCATCCACGGACTTGCAGGCTTCTTCCGAGCCGGGAATCCCGTCCCGGGATACGGGTATTTCGCAACAAAAAAAGGCTGCCCCGCCTCTGCAGACTCGGTATCCGTCATTGACGCAGCGCCGGATGATTTCAGGGAATGTTACATAGATGCATACATACCCGGCAAATGTCCGTCCTGCAATGCAGACGGCTGCGGGGATTGTAATGATCTGGGATACAGGTTCACCGAGATGAAAGGAGTTTATTCATCGGATGATTTAAACAGGAGGCTGAAAGAGGGCATACATGGCAAAGATTAATTCTTTTTTCGATTACATGATTGAAAACAATGCGAGTGACCTGCACCTGAGCGCGGGATCAAAACCCAAGATAAGAATCCACGGAGAGCTCCTGGACATGGATCATCCGGAACTGACAAACGAGGAACTGAGGAGCCTGCTTTTCGAGATCGCGACCGAGGAACAGCAGAAGGCGTTCCTTGCCAGGCGGGACCTGGATTTCGCGTATGAAATCCCGGGGGTTGCGCGATTCAGGGCGAATTATTTCGACCAGAAGAGGGGCATGGGCGCCGTGTTCAGGGTTATCCCGACAAATATACTCTCCGTGGAGGACCTGGGGCTGCCGCCGCAGATACTGAAGCTGACGCAGTTGAGCAGGGGGCTCGTGCTGGTGACGGGGCCTACGGGAAGCGGAAAGTCAACGACGCTGGCCGCGATTATAGACTACATAAACACTCACCGGAAAGACCACATATTGACGATCGAGGACCCTGTCGAGTTCGTCCACGAGAACAAGGGCTGCCTGGTCAACCACCGTGAGATAGGCAACCACACCGATTCTTTCGCCACTGCCCTGAGGGCGGCCCTGAGGGAGGACCCCGACGTTATCCTCGTTGGCGAGATGCGCGACCTGGAGACCATAGAGCTCGCAATAACCGCTGCGGAGACAGGCCACCTCGTCCTCGGGACGCTTCATACGAACTCTGCAGCCAAAACCATTGACCGCATAATAGATGCATTTCCGGCAGGGCAGCAGGCGCAGATCAGGACCATGCTTTCCGAGTCCTTAAAAGGCGTTATCTGCCAGCAATTGCTGAAAAGGAGCGACCGGCCGGGACGGCTGGCCGCCCTCGAGATACTCTTCTGCAAGACAGCAGTCGCCAACCTGATCAGGGAAGGCAAGACCTTCCAGATCACCTCCGTGATGCAGACCGCCAAAGGCGAAGGCATGCAGCTTATGGACCAGGCGATCATGGAGTTTCTGATGCAGAAAAAGGTCTCGCCGGAAGAGGCATATCTGAAGGCGAACGACAAAAACGCCTTCCAGAGATTTCTGAAGAAGACTTAACCTAACCTCAATGTTGCACAAGCCGGCAGGCGGCATCTTTATGCCACTGTAAGGTAAACTTAAAAAGGGGACAGCTTTCAAGAAAAATCTTTTAAAGATGAGGCTCCTGCAAAAGTCCTCCGTCCGTCACCTGCAGCGGAGAGAGAGGTCTTGTAACTCATCGAACCAAAAGATTTCTCCCTCCGGTCGAAATGACATTCATACTTTTGCAAGAGGCGCAGATAAAAGAAAAAAAACAGTGCATGAAAATATCGCCCGCCCGGTTTTGCATTAAGGTTGGTTATACCTGTTTTTCATGTTCCGCATGAACTCGAGGTCTCTCCTGCTCCTCCGGGTCATCCTGTCTTCCACTTCCTTTTTGCTTAATCCCATGAGAATTTCGTAGGCGTTGTATTTCGTCTTGCAGAAGTATATGTCGAAGGGATCCTGTTTCCCGGCTGTCCTGAAAATCCTTATGCCCGGCACGTCCTTTTTCTGTATGTACTCAAACTCCATGTTTACGAGAAGGGGCTCGATGTCGTATTTATTCTGCCACGGGACACATGCGCCCTCCATTGTAAGGTCGATATCCATTATGGACCTTACTTTTTCGGTGACCCCTCCGACCGCGAGAATGATCTCGCCGGTCAGGGATCCGGTTATCCCGTATTTCTGGTTTACCGGCTGCTGTATGTAATCGGATATCAGGCCCACATCCATGGCCACGGATGCGCTGTCGCCCTCGACCCCTCCGTGCGCCTGTATGTACTCGATATGCATCTCGTATCCCACATAAGGGGCCCCCACCCTCCGCAGGAGCTTTTTTATCGACGCCCTCACGTTCTGGGCCGCGGCCTTGGCGATATCCCCGATCTTCCCCGGAGCGGTGATTATATCCGACCCGCCGGTGTTGATCTGGCAGTGGATGGGCAGGGGCTGGCCGAACATGCGCCCGCTTGCGCTTGAATGTATCACTGCGAGGCCCACCACATAACCTATTGAATCCGTCATGGATGTTATGTATTTTTTCAGGTCCTTCTTGTGTTCGGTTATCTCTTTGGAAACCGCCCCTTCAAGGCTCAAGTGCTCCCTGAGCGCCCTCCTGACATGGGCGGGCTCCACGAGTTCGGAATTGTCGACTATTGCATCAAGCTCCGCTGTCCTGATGACCCCGTTGATGGGCCTCAACAGGCAGCTCAGTTTGCCGTCGGCGCTCCTGCACCTGAGTTCCTTCACAATCTCGGCAACGGCGTCCCTTGAGAACTCCCGCACCTCCAGGGTATAGTCAGCCGGGAGTTTCCTGCCGAATATCTGCTCGCTTCTCCTCCTGACGCCTTCGTGTCCTTCTTTCTCCATGACCTTGCCCCATGTCTCTTCAAATTCGCGTTTGAGGTTGTCGATCTCCTGCTTGATATACTGGGCAACCTGCATGACATGCTCAGCGGTTTCGGGAACCGCGCTCTCCATGTGGATAATCTCGCCCTTGTCTTCTATCCTGCTGAGAAAGGCGCCTTCTCCCTCTTCCTGCAGGTGCTGCAATGTGTCGTGGTTGCAGCAGGCGATGATGATATTGTCGGCCCTGAGGTAATTCTCCGACCTGTCGGCGGCCCCGCTGCCGGTGTTTCTTCCGCCCTCGAGGATGTATTTTTTCTCCTGCATGATCTCAAGCAGGCTGGACATGTATCTTGTCCTGATAAGGGTCTTCAGCTCGTCGATGTAGATTATGGGGGACTTTGCATGCGCGCCCAGATACGCCCTCTTGTGTATGGGCGTGTGCAGGTTGCCGGACTGGTACGGGTCGTGCCTGAAGCCGCCCTTCATGTTTTTGGCGTCGGGTTCGGATACGTTCACCATGAGACCGGTATCCTTGCGGGGGTCGTACAGGATTTCGGGGATCATATCGGTGATGTGCTTGAGGTTTACGGACTTGCCGGACTGGACCTCGCGCTGGATCTTTTCCTGCACCCTGTGGTTGTTCTCCTGCATGAACATGAATATGGCGCCTATGCCGCTCAGGCCGGTGAGGACAAAGGCCGCGGGGAAGAAAATGCCTGCCGCAATGCTCAGGAACATGGCCCCCAGCAGGAAATTCCTCACCTTCCTCGCTGATGCTATCTGCTCGGCCAGGGAGAACTCCTCCATGCTGTTTTTCGCGGCCTCTATCTCCTCCCTGACAAGGCTTATATACCTGTCGAGTTTTTCAGGGTCGGCATATGCAAACCTTACGTGATTGTTGTCCTTGCCCGGGTATGCGGCGATGGACTCCTTGGGCCTGATATAATCCCCCAGGGATTTCTCAAGAACATGCCTGAACATGCCGGCAAGCATGGATTTGCCCGTGCCGGGTTTGCCCACCATGAGCATGTGCCCCTTGTTCTGGGCGATCTTCCGGATGGCTTTCTTGGCATTGTCCTGGAATATGACCTTTTCAATGGGGTCATCGGGTATCCTTACCTGGGAGGTGTCCCTGAGATAGTTCAGATTCTTTTTCAGGGTCCGGGGATAGAGCATGAGCTCCCTGACCCACTTGTAATCATTCTCATTGTATACGTCAGACATTCTGATATTCCCTTATCGAATCCAGCAGATACAGTTTCCCCGCATCCGAGACCGATGTCTTCTTATCTATTTCCGAATACAGTTCGGGCAGTTGGCCCTTGATGGGCTCAAGGGCCCTGAAGTCGTGCATCACCGTTATATTCGTCAGAACCCTCCGCCGGCCTGTTCCCTGAGCCGGCACAAAATTAAAGAACACTATGCTCTGGAAAGAGTTCAGCATGTTTGTAATAGCGTTCTTTTCGTTCTCACCGATATTGAAGGCGTTGAATATCTTGCGGTATGTCTCGGGCAGCCGTTTGACGGAGTATTTCTGTTCCAGTTGTTTTGAAAAAAACAGTTTCAGGGGCGTGGCCTCTCCCCTGATGCAGAGGGCAAGGGCGTCCTCAAGCCTCGGGTCCGTCCTGACGGACTGTTCAAAGATATGCATGTAATGTACAAGGGCGCCGTCGTCAACCCAGAATTCGAATCCGTAGTCCGCGTCCAGAACGCAGTAGGCGGCACGCTTATCCCGGTTGAACTTTATCAGGCGGTAATAATTGTCCGGATTGAATGTGTCGAATTTGAACCCCCTCATTTCAAAGAGGCCGTTCATGAGATAGGCCCTGTTGAAGACGACCTTTGTCTTCCTGGACATTGAATTGACCAGGAAATTTATCTTCTCGTTCAGGCTCCCCTGGAGGTTCAGGGTATACCGGTTTCCGCTTATCTCCTCGCATATGGCGGTGATATCCTCAACCTTCTGCCTGTCCAGTCCCGCAAGCTTTTTCTGCACCGGATCATAGGGCCTGAGCATCTCGCTGATCTTGAGAAAATGCGCGTTAAGGCCTTCATCCCTGAAGTCCGGGGTGCCGATCCGTGAGGACGAGATGATCTCCTCGACAATGCCGCCGCTGTTTCCGCTCCGTCCCCTCTTCCTGAACAGGCGGTTTATCAGGCCTGCCTGCGGTTTGCGGTAGCGCACCTTGCAGCCCACCACCTTTTCTTCCAGTGAGATGGTGTCCGGATTGAGCAGGTAACGGGCCAGTTCCGATATCCTGTATTCCGTAACAGGCCCGGAGACGGGCTCTTTACAGATACTGCTCAGGTCCAGATTGACAAAACCGCCCCTGGAGATTATCCAGATTCCGGGGGCCTTTTTTTCTTCCGTATCAGCGAGATTATCCATAGATGATTTTAAAACAAAAACGGTGAATAATATTACCTTTCTCTATATCGGCTCATGCAATCAAAAAATTAACCTCCCTGTTGCATGAAAACCTTACAGTTGCATAAGAACATCGCCTGTGGGCTGTGGAGTCCGGCGGAAAAGCTTTATCCGCGATACCTTCAGGACATATCCCGCACGGCATATTGCCGTCTTTTGGCATTTCACTCTCCGTTAAGTCCTGCAAC
>JALSHG010000074.1 GCA_026982355.1 Thermodesulfovibrio sp. | reverse complement strand
CGGAAACGTCAAAGTCGAAGCGCGTATGGATTAAAGCCGGGAGAGACGGCATGGAGGACAAGAGCAGTAAATCAATAATTGAGACTCTTGCAAAAGTCCTCCGTCCGTCACATCGAGCGGAGAGAGAGGTCTTATAACTCATCGATACCGAAAGATTTCTCCCTTTGGTCGAAATGACATATGAAGGCAGACCCCCCTGCAAGGGATTTGAGCCCAGGATAATGCTTATCCCGCATGAGGTCATCCCGGCGCATACGCTCATGCCGATATACCGGGCGAACTTCAATGCAGCGGAGCAACTCATTGTCATCTGTGGCTTTTATCTCCGAGGCATAGGGCGTTGCCCTGTTTATAACACGGGTTGGGGGGGAAACCGGTTGCTTTTGTTTCTTTATTTTCCTGAGCCGGTTGCCTGTAATCTTGACGTAATCCTGGTGGTCCGGGTGGAAATGACGACACCGCACCGGTAAAGTGTTATAATTAACCTTAATGTTGCATAAGCCGGCAGGCGGTGGTTCTATGCCACTGTAAGGTTAACTCCGGTTTCAGAGCCTGATGTTTTAATGCCGCTGTAAGGATATTCTTATAATAACCTCATAAGGAAACATGATGAGAAAACCGGTTGTCGCTATTGTGGGAAGGGCGAATGTGGGGAAATCCACCCTGTTCAACAGGATGGCCCGTAAACGCCGCGCCGTGGTTGAAGACTTTCCAGGTGTCACACGTGACAGGCTCTACAGCGAGGCTGAATGGGAAGGACGGCCTTTTCTCGTTGTGGACACCGGGGGGTTCCTGCACGAACCTGAAGAGGATATTTACAGGGAAGTGAAAAAACAGATTCTTGCGGGCGTGGAAGAAGCGGATATCATCATCCTGTTGATGGATGCCGACAGCGGGGTTCTTCCGCTGGATATGGAGTTGATTGATGAGCTGAGGAAATACGGCAAGAAAATCCTTTATGCGGTCAACAAGATAGACGGACCCAGAAAAGAGAAGGCCCTCTATGATTTCTGCTCCCTCGGCGTCGACCTGTTTCCGCTTTCCGCGCTTAACGGGTATGGATATGAGAATCTCATGGAGAATATTTTCCGCCTGCTGCCGGAGACGGAAGATGAGGGGCCGGATTATCCGAGGATTGCAATAGTCGGAAGGCCCAATGTCGGCAAGTCCACCCTTGCAAACGCCCTTCTCGGCAAGGAAAGGATGATTGTCAGCCCTGTGCCCGGCACAACGAGGGATGCGGTTGATTCGGTCTGTTCGTATTATAAGAAGAAATATATCCTTGTGGATACGGCCGGAATCCGCAGGAAGGGCAAGATGGCGAAAACGGTTGAAAGGTATTCGTTTATGAGGACACTGAGAAATATTGAAGACTGTGATGTTGCCCTCATAGTGCTGGATGCATCAGAGGGCGTTGTTGAAATGGACCGGAAGATAGCAGGGCTTGTCCATTCCGCCGGGAAGGGGGCTGTTATTCTTCTGAACAAATGGGATATTGCAGATAAGGACCATGACACGGCCGGGCGCTTGAAAGAGCAGGTTTACGACAAGCTGTGGTTTATGCGTTATGTGCCGGTACTGACTATATCGGCGCTGAGCAGGAAAAGGGTCACCAAGCTCTTTCCGCTGGTCGACAGGATTATGGAGGAGGCCGCCAGGAGGATCGGCACCAGGCAGCTCAATCTGTTTTTAAGAAAGGTCCTTTCAGTGCGGGAACCGCCGTTGTATAACGGCAGGAGGGTGAAAATATATTATATCACCCAGGTGAAAACGAATCCCCCCGGCTTTCTGATATTCACAAACAGAAAGGAGGGGATCGGGGAACAGTATATGAAATTCCTTGAAAATCAACTGCGGGCCGACTTTGCCTTTGAAGGGGTGCCTGTTGAATTCTATGTAAGGCAGAGGAAGCGGAAGCAGCAATGAATGTAATAATAAAGTCTCTGGGCAACAGCCTGAAGTTTTTTTTCAAGGATGAGTGTTTCTACCTGGCTGCCTCGATAGCCTATTTCCTTATCGTGTCGCTGGTTCCTTTAAGCCTGCTGTTTGTCGCGCTTTTCGGTTATATGCTGGGGGGCAACCGCGAACTGTATAATTTCCTGCTTGCAAAACTTATCAATTCCTTCCCCAAGGTCACATCCGGGATCACCAATGAGCTCAGGAATGTCATCACGTACAAGGGCATAAGCTGGATAACGTTTTTCATTTACGGGTTCATGTCCCTGCAGATTTTTTATTCCGTGGAACATGCAATGAACGTGATATTCAGGGTTCCGAAGAAGAGACACTTTCTCCTGTCATTGTTCTGGAGCATGTGCATTGTCACGCTTGTGATAATCTTCTGGTTTCTGTCATTCGCCGTAAGTTCCATTGCGGGTATATTCAGGCAGTATCCAATAAATATTTTCGGCGTGGGAATCGGGTATAAGGCGGCCATATTTTTAAAGTATTTCGCGCCGTTCATACTGATATCATTAACCTTCACCGCGGTTTACAAGATTGTGCCGCACGTGAAAGTATCCCTGCGGGACGCGTTCTCCGGCGCGCTGCTTGTTGCGGTACTATGGGAGCCGGCCAAGCATGTATTTACATGGTTTGTGAGAAATATTTCATATATAGGCGCTATTTACGGCTCCCTGACCACGTTTATCCTCTTCCTGTTATGGATGTACTATCTCTCGTGCATTTTTCTCCTGGGCGGGGAGTTTGTGAACAATTTAAGCAGGAGGCATCATGCAGGAGTTGACGGGTAAGGAAGTGGAGGTCAGGACCATGGATGTTTCATACAGGGGCATACTCGTTGAGATCGGTGAAAGGGATGTCCATCTCCAGGCGGAGACGGCGTGGATAGTGGTTCCTCTCGAAAAGGTTGTGGAGATAAGGGCGGTATAACCCTTAATGTTGCGTAAGCCGGCAGAGAAGTCTGCCGGGGAACAGAGTTCAAAGTGCGAAGTTCGAAGTGCAGGGTGCAGGATGAAACAAGTCACCCCCTCTCCTGCCGGGAGGGGGTCAGGGAGGAGGGGATTTGGTTCTCGGAACATGGCGGCAGATAGTCGTTGTGGATCATGACAACCGCCCGCGCTCAAGGAAGGTATTTGTCCAGGTAATGGGGGAGTGAAAGGAACCGCAAGCCTGATCCGGCTATCATCCCATGTCCCCGAGTTCATACTGGATGATGCTTATCGCTGCGACCGGCGCTGTCTCCGTGCGGAGTATCCGCGGTCCGAGGGACGCCCTGATAAAACCCGTTTTGACTGCCTCTGTTACTTCTTCTCCTGAAAACCCTCCCTCAGGCCCTATGAGCAGTGTGATCCCTCCGGTGCCGCCGAAGCTCCTTAAAACTTTTTTCAGGTTTCTCTCTCCATGCCCTTCGGAGAAGATTATTTTTAAAGGCCCCTTCTCACCCCTACCCTCTCCCGCCGGGGGAGAGGGGATTGAAGGCGGGCTTCCGCTGTTTATTCCATCCCCTGGTGAAAAAGGATGGAGGTCAGGGCGGTCATATGCTATCTGACTTACGAGAAACTCGCTGAAATCACGGGGGGATTCAACCTCGGGAATCTTCTGCCTGCCCGACTGCTGTGACGCCGAGAGGGCGATCCTCCGCCACCGTGCCGCCCTGTGGGTGTGTCTTACCAGGGATCGTCCGGTGATCAAGGGGATGATCTTCGACACGCCGAGTTCGGTTGATTTCTGCACTATAGCGTCCATCTTTTCCCCTTTCGGTATGCCCTGCGCAAGGGTGATCGGAACGGAGGATTCGGCGGAATACGATTCCTTACCGACCACTTCAGCGACCACCTCTTTTTTATGGACAGAAACCACCCTGCACTCATACCTGAACCCCCGGCCGTCAAGGGCCGTCACTGTCTCACCGGGCTGCACCCTGAGAACGAGCGCAAGGCGGCGGGCGTTCTCTCCGGTGATAATGCTCTTCCCCGATGCAAGCTCTTCAGGCGGAAGGAATATTCGGATCATGACATGTCAATGGCTGTTTCATCAGTAGTATGCGACCATGGAATTGTTACTATTGTAGCACAATACGTTTTCCCTCACCTTGCCGTCAAATGCTATAATCAACGCTTAAGGTTGCATGGACCGGCAGAGGGGTCCGACGTGTCCGCGGTGACCCCTGTTCCGCATCGTCAGTGGAACAGGGGTGGAATGTTATATAATATTTCCGTCATGAGCAAACAGAAAAAGGCATTTAATACCGGCAGACTGCGTATCGGGGACAACTGGAACGCCATCACCATAATAGCCCTTTCACAGAGTAATCCTCTCAAGGCCATAGCGGAATTCGTGGAAAACAGCATCGATGCCGGGGCAGGGAATGTGTCGATAATCAGGGGAAAGGAAAAGGGGAGACACTATCTGAAGATCATTGATGACGGCGAGGGGATACCGAAAGACGCCGGGGGGCTGCCCGATTTCAAGTATGTAGCCACACACATATGCGATTCCGTCAAGAGACAGTTGAAGAAGGAGGGGGCAAGCGGCATACAGGGGGAGTTCGGGATCGGTCTCCTGAGCTTCTGGACCGTGGGAGAAGAACTCAGCCTCGTATCCTCCTCGAAAGACGGCAGGACTTATGAGATGAGGATGAGTAAGGGTTCCCCCAGCTATTCCATAGCGCAGAAGCGGACGCTGATACCCGTCAGGGGGACCGAGCTGACGGTTTCACCGCTGCTGCCCGGTGTGAAGACACTGAGCGGGGAAAAGATTCAGCGGTACCTCGCCTCCGAGCTTAGAGACCGCATAAGAAAGACCGGCGTTGTAATAAAGATACTGGACAGGACCGCAAGGAAGCAGATGCTTGTTGAACCGAGGGAGTTCAGCGGAAGGCTGCTGCACCGGCTGCCCCAGCCCCATTCCGACCTGGGCGAGATATACGTGGAGCTTTATCTGAACGAATCGAGCAGTGAAAACAGGGTCGGGCTTTACCGGGCGGGCACAAGAGTGCTGAACTCACTGTCCGAGCTGGACCGTTTTGCCACGGAACCCTGGACATCCGGCTGGCTTGAGGGGATTATCGATGTCCCCTTTCTGAACCTGACGCCGGGCACAAGAAGCGGCATAATACATGACAGTAACTTCTCGGCGTTTTCCGAATCCGTCAGGCCCCTTGAGGTGAAGCTCGCGGAGATAATCATGGAGCAGAAGCGGGCTGAAGAGGAACGTGCGAGCAGGAAGATACTGAAGACTGTTCAGAAAGCGCTCAAGGAGGCGATACTCGCCCTGCCGAGGGAGGAGTATGACTGGTTCGATATTCATACCGCCTCCGGGAAAGGGCGGAAGCCTTCCGCTCCGGAGGAAGAGGCTGCGGACGCCGAAAAGTCGGCGCTGTCCGGGGATGGGGCATCATCTCCACAGAAGGAGTTTTTTGAATTCGCCGGGCCGCTGTACAGCGTGCGGATATCTCCGGCGTCATCCGTTGTCCCTGTGAACAGTGAAAAGAGATTCAGGGCCGTGGCAAGGGACAAGACCCGCCGGCTTGTGGAAGATGGACTCAGGTTTTCATGGAGGATCAAGGAAGGGCCGGGAGTGCTTGAAAATTCCGGTGAGGAAATCGTCACCTACCGGGCGCCTGAAGAGCCTGCCCTGGTTGAGCTCGAGGTGACGGCAATGCAGGGTGCGGAATCAGTTAGAGGTGAAGCGCTGATCACGGTAACGGATACGATTTTACCAAAGCAGGAGGGCGGGCCGGCGCCTGGGAAGGGCCTCCCCGGTTACACATTCAGGCGCGCTCCGGGGGAACTCTGGCGCTCGCGGTATGATGAAAAACAGAATGTTATAGTGATAAACAACGGCCACAGGGACTTTGTTTACGCGTCAAAGAACAGGATGAGAAAGCTGCGCTATATCTGCCGCCTGTTTGCCAAGGAGCTTGTATATAAAAACTTTCCAGGCATGCCGGCGGATCAGTTGCTTGAAAGAATGATCGAACTCGGGCTTTATACGGAAGAGCATCTGAAGTAGGGATGAGGGATTCTGGGGACCGGGCGATTCTGTTTATGCAACTGTAAGGTTTACTTTGCTTCCTTGTGCTGGTTATGGAAGATATCTTTTATTTTCTCCATGAAGCCCCTGGACACCTCGTCCCCGCTGATTTCGGCGAATTCCCTGAGGAGCTCTTTCTGCCTGGCGGTGAGCTTCTTGGGCACATCTATGAAAACGGTTATGTACTGGTCGCCCTTGCCGTAACCGGCCAGCTTGGGAACACCCTTGCCCCTCAAATGGAAGACCCTCCCCGACGGGGTTCCGGGAGGGATTTTGATTGTTGCCTTTCCGTCAATGGTGGGCACTTCTATCTCTCCGCCGAGCGCTGCCTGCACAAAGGATATCGGTACTTCACAGAGGAGGTCATTGCCTTTTCTCTTGAAGAAAGGATGCGGTTCAACATGCACCACCACATAAAGGTCGCCGTGCGGCCCGCCGTGGGTCCCGGGCTCTCCCTCGCCGGCGACCTTGAGCCTTATGCCGGTGTCTACGCCGGCCGGAATCTTCAGGGATACAGTGCGCTCTCTCCTGACCTTGCCCTGGCCCCTGCATTTCGTGCACGGATCCGTGATTATCCTGCCTTCACCCCTGCAACTGCCGCATGTCCTTGAGATCGTGAAGAATCCCTGCTGGAGCTTTGTCTGGCCCGTGCCCCTGCAGGTCTGGCATACCACGGGTCCCTTTCCGGGCCTGGAACCGGTCCCACCGCAGGTGGAACAGTCCTCCCAGCGTGGAATGGTTATCTTTTTTTCAGTGCCGAATACGGCGTCTTTGAGGTCTATTTCGAGGTCGTAACGAAGGTCCTGCCCCTTTGAGGGCCGCCTTCTCCGCCTGCCGGTAAAGTCGCCGAAGATATCTCCGAACATCTCGCCGAAGATATCCCCGAAAGTGGAGCCGAAGTCCCCGAATCCGCCGAAACCGGCGTCGGCTCCAAAGCCTTCTGCAGTGCCGAACCGGTCATAGTGGGCCCTCTTCTGCGGGTCGCTCAGGCATGCATATGCTTCGTTTATTTCCTTGAACTTTTCTTCGGATACCTTGTCTCCGGGGTTCCTGTCGGGATGGTATTTCAGTGCAAGCCGCCGGTATGCCTTTTTGATCTCCGTCTCATCAGCGGTTCTGTCTATTTCGAGTATCCGGTAATAGTCTTTCATTTATTCTTTCTTGTCTTTGTCCACGTCTTCAAATTCGGCCTCCACGACGTCATCTTTGTCCTTCGGGGGTTCCTGTGAGGCGGTTTCCGCACCCGCGGCAGCCTGCCGGGCGCCTGCCCCGGCCTTGTACATCTCTTCGGCAATTTTATGCGAAGCTGTAGTCAATTCCTCAATAGCTTTTTTGAGCTCGTCCGGATCAGTGGCCGTATCTTTCAGGTTTTTGCATTTTTCCAGTGCGCTGTTGATTTTCCGCCTTTCGTCATCCGTGATTTTGTCTCCGTAGTCTTTTAAGGATTTCTCAACGGTATAGACAATGGTGTCTGCTTCGTTCTTTGCCTCGGCAAGGCGGCGTTTTCTTTTGTCCTCTTCAGCATGGGCATCGGCCTCAGCCGTCATTTTCCTGATCTCTTCTTCAGTGAGACCGCTGGATGCGGTTATCCTGATGGACTGCTCTTTGCCCGTGCCCTTGTCCTTGGCCGAGACGTGCAGGATGCCGTTTGCATCAATGTCGAATGTGACCTCGATCTGCGGGACGCCGCGCGGTGCAGGGGGTATGCCGACCAGCTCGAAGTTGCCGAGCAGCTTGTTGTCGGCGGCCATTTCCCTTTCACCCTGGTATATCTTGATCGTAACGGCAGGCTGGTTATCGGCGGCTGTGGAGAATATCTGGCTTTTCCTTGCGGGAATCGTGGTGTTTTTTTCAATGAGCTTTGTAAAGACTCCGCCGAGGGTTTCGATTCCCAGTGAAAGCGGAGTGACGTCAAGGAGAAGCACATCCTTGACCTCTCCTTTTAACACGCCGGCCTGGATTGCCGCTCCAGTGGCCACGACTTCATCGGGATTGACGCCCTTGGATGCCTCCCTGCCGAAGAATTCCTTTACAACCTGCTGGACCTTCGGGGTCCTTGTCTGTCCGCCTACGAGTATCACTTCGTTGATATCGGAGGTGCCGAGGCCGGCATCGGACAATGCGGTCTTGCACGGAGCGATTGTTTTATCGATAAGGCCGCCTGTAAGCTGCTCGAATCTGGCGCGCGACAGTTTCATCACCAGGTGCTTGGGACCGCCTGCATCGGCTGTTATGAAGGGAAGGTTGATCTCCGTCTCCATTGCCGATGATAGTTCTATCTTCGCCTTTTCAGCGCTTTCCTTCAACCTCTGCAGGGCCATTTTATCGTTGCGGAGGTCAATGCCCGAATCCTTTTTGAATTCGTCGACCAGCCAGTCCATTATCTTGAGGTCGAAATCGTCGCCGCCGAGGTATGTGTCGCCGTTTGTGGCCTTGACTTCCACGACGCCTTCACCGATCTCCAGTATCGAGATGTCAAATGTCCCCCCGCCGAGGTCGTAGACGGCTATCTTTTCCTCTTTTTTCTTGTCCATGCCGTAGGCAAGCGAGGCTGCGGTCGGTTCATTGATTATCCTCAGGACGTTCAGTCCCGCAATCTTGCCCGCGTCTTTGGTGGCCTGGCGCTGGCTGTCGTCGAAATATGCCGGCACGGTTATAACCGCATCGGTGACCGGCTCCCCCAGATAGTCCTCAGCGGCCTGTTTCAGCTTCTGGAGTATCATGGCGGATATCTCCGGCGGTGAATAGGTCTTGCCCTGTGCCTCTACATGTGCATCACCGTTGGGGGCCCGGACTATTTTGTAGGGGAGCTTTTTCATGGCCTCCCTGGCTTCAGGGGAATCGTACTTCCTTCCCATCAGTCTCTTGATTGAGAAGATGGTATTCTCCGGGTTTGTGATCGCCTGCCTTTTGGCAACCTGTCCTATTAGCCTTTCTCCTTTGTCCGTGAAAGCCACCACGGATGGAGTGGTCCTTGTTCCTTCCTGATTGGTTATTATCACCGGTTCGCCGCCTTGCATAACCGCTACAGCGGAATTGGTGGTTCCAAGATCGATTCCAACTACTCTTCCCATAATTGATTATTCCTCCTCATTGATTTCTGTTGACTGAAGCTGTTCCCGCTTTTCGACTGTCGAAACGGTTTGATCGCGAGCATCTTCCGATTCCGGTTTGCCGGCTCCGGACGGCTTCCTGGATACTCCGACAAGCGATGCCCTCAGTACCCTGTCTTTCAGCATGTAACCCTTCCGGAATTCCTTGACCACGGTGTTTTCATCTGTGTCTTCGGATTCTATCTGCGACATTGCATGATGCACAGAGGGATCAAATGATTTCCCCAGGGCATCTATGGTTGTCAGCCCGTGTTTTTCAAGAACCGTCTTGAGCTCTTTCAAGGTCAGTTTAACCCCCTCTGCCAGCGAGTCGGAGGATTTATTGTCTGCGGAGTGCTGAAGCGCAAGCTCCAGATGATCAATCACCGTCAGAATATCGGACATCAGGCCTTCGTTTGCATACTTCAGGAGCTCTTCTTTGTTTCTGGCCTCGATTTTCTTGTAGTTTTCAAAGTCGGCATAAAGCCTGATATACTTGTCGTTTGCCTCTTTAAGTGCCTTTTCCAGTTCTTCAACCTTCTTGTCGGTTGCCGTGCCTGCTTCCCCTGCTTCCGCGGTCTCCTGTCCCGTTTCTCCTTTTTCGGCATCCGGGGAAACTTTATCTTCCTTTTCTTCCGTCATGTCTGAAATTCTCCTTTAGATTTAGAAGGTTCGGCCTTTTATGTTTCCGACAGTATCTGTGTCAGGGCCTTTGCAGTGTGATCGACGATCGGGATCAGTTCCCTGTAATTCATTCTTGTAGGGCCTATTATGCCTATAGCGCCGGCGGCGAGCTTTTTATTCCTGTATGTTGAAATGACCATGCTCAACTCTCTCATTGCCGGCATGATGTGCTCCATGCCCACAAAGACCTTCACGCCCTGGGCGGTGCTTATTTCGTTCAGTAATTTGAGCATGAACCGCTTGTCTTCAATGGCCTTCAGGATTCCTTTAATCTGTTTCATTGTTGCAAAGTCCGGGAGGTTGGAAGTGCCTGAAAGACCGTTCAGCGAGAGGGCGTCGGCCTCGGATGTCACTATATCTTTGCACAGATATAACAGGCTGGCAATAAGCTGATCACATACAGCCTTTTCCTTATATAACTGGTAGGCTATTTTTTCCCTTACTTTTCTGATTGTCAGGCCGCTGAATCTGTTGTTCAGGTAACCCGCCGCTTTGTCGAGCTGGCTTTGAGTATATATCCTGTCCAGTTCTATGATCCTGTTTTTGACGACCCCTTCCTTGGATATGAGTATGATCAGCACCTTCTTTCTTTCATACTTGATGAATTTGATGCGCTGAAACACTATATCCTCTATCCTTGGGGGCGTTGCTATTGCAAGAAGCCGCGAAAATGAAGAAAGCGCCTTCGCCGCCTCTTTTATTACCGAATGATTATCTTTCTTTATGCCCCTGAGCCTGTTGGAGAGCCTGCACGACAGGGCTTTATTGACTGATAGTGTCTGCTCTTCCAGAATTGTATCCACATAGAACCGGTATCCCTTTTCCGTAGGAACTCTTCCTGCTGATGTGTGCGGCTGGACGAGGTATCCCATTTCTTCCAGCTTTGCCATCGTATTCCGTATGGTGGCCGGCGAGAGTTTAATGGGAAAACGTTGGCTGATCAAAATTGATCCAATGGGGATGTTAAGGTCAATATGGCTTTGAATTATTGCCCAGAGTATTTTTTTCCGTCTTTCATCAAGTTTGTGCATCCTTACCAGACCAGCGCTGTCAAGTGTAGAGTGCTTTTACTATAGCAACAAGGATTATTATGTGTCAAGGAGCCTGACGGGGTACAAGAATGGGCACTCGGGGAGCATCAAACCAGGCGAAATTTAAAAAAATGTAATTGTGAGATATTCCGAGGATTTTCCTGAAATGCTACCTTTAATGCCGGAAACCGGCAATATCCATGATATTCAGGGTTTTGACTCTGAAGGGGATTTATGGTAAAAATATCATGCTAAAGTATTCAGTAAGTTTGATCGAGGCTGTGGCCGGAAGGCATGGCCTATATTTTTCTTTGAAATATTTATATAATACTGTTGATTGAGTGTAGCAATCAAGCAAGACTGTTCTTTGATAACTAAAAAGTAGGCCCGCAAGTCAATTTTCAAATTGAGAGTTTGATCCTGGCTCAGAACGAACGCTGGCGGTGCGCCTAACACATGCAAGTCGAACGGGGTTGCAGCGAGAAACCGGCTTCGGCCGGCGGATTGCTGCAACTTAGTGGCGAACGGGTGAGTAATACATAGGTAACCTGCCCTCAGGATGGGGATACTCCCGGGAAACCGGGCACAATACCGAATATGATTCCGGGGTGAAATGCCCAGGGATAAAAGCTGCGAGCAATCGTGGCGCCTGAGGAGGGGCCTGTGGCCTATCAGCTTGTTGGTGAGGTAACGGCTCACCAAGGCTAAGACGGGTAGCCGGACTGAGAGGTCGATCGGCCACACTGGAACTGAGACACGGTCCAGACTCCTACGGGAGGCAGCAGTGGGGAATTTTGCGCAATGGGCGAAAGCCTGACGCAGCGACACCGCGTGGGGGAAGAAGGCCTTCGGGTTGTAAACCCCTTTCATGAGGGAAAAAGTCCCGGGCAACCGGGATGATGGTACCTCAAGAAGAAGCCACGGCTAACTCTGTGCCAGCAGCCGCGGTAAGACAGAGGTGGCAAGCGTTGTTCGGATTTACTGGGCTTAAAGGGCGTGTAGGCGTCCTGATAAGTCAGATGTGGAAGCCTTGGGCTTAACCCAAGAATTGCATTTGATACTGTCGGGATTGAGTCGTGCATGGGAGGGCGGAATTCCTGGTGTAGCGGTGAAATGCGTAGATATCAGGAGGAAGGCCGGTGGCGAAGGCGGCCCTCTGGGCAATGACTGACGCTGAGGCGCGAAAGCGTGGGGAGCAAACAGGATTAGATACCCTGGTAGTCCACGCCCTAAACGGTGGGTACTAGGTGTGGGTGGCGATAGTCATCCGTGCCGTAGGGAAACCATTAAGTACCCCGCCTGGGGAGTACGGCCGCAAGGTTGAAACTCAAAGGAATTGACGGGGGCCCGCACAAGCGGTGGAGCATGTGGTTTAATTCGACGCTACGCGCAAAACCTTACCTGGGCTTGACATGCTTGTGGTAGGAACCCGAAAGGGGGACGACCCGTTCTTCGGAACGGGAGCTTGCACAGGTGCTGCATGGCTGTCGTCAGCTCGTGCCGTGAGGTGTTGGGTTAAGTCCCGCAACGAGCGCAACCCTCATCCTCTGTTGCCCTTTACGGGGCTCTCTGAGGAAACTGCCGGCGAAGAGCTGGAGGAAGGTGGGGATGACGTCAAGTCCGCATGGCCCTTATGCCCAGGGCTACACACGTGCTACAATGGTAGATACAAAGGGTGGCCAACCCGCGAGGGGGAGCCAATCCCATAAAGTCTATCCAAGTTGGGATCGGAGTCTGCAATTCGACTCCGTGAACCTGGAATCGCTAGTAATCGTGGATCAGCACGCCACGGTGAATACGTTCCCGGGCCTTGTACACACCGCCCGTCACACCACGAAAGTCTGCTGTACCCGAAGTAGGTGAGCCAACCCGCAAGGGAGGCAGCTTCCTAAGGTATGGCCGGTAATTGGGGTGAAGTCGTAACAAGGTAGCCGTAGGGGAACCTGCGGCTGGATCACCTCCTTTCTAAGGAGTAAGGTGTAACAAGCAACAAAAAAGATTCGCGAGATTTTGCGGGCCTACTTTTTAATTTTCAAATTGAATGCAAGAAGTTTCAGGTCATGTATCTGAAATTGCAGGCTGAGCCTGCGTGATCTTTGAAAACTGTAGGGATTAGAGTAAAGGGGTCAAGGAAGTAAGGGCGTATGGTGGATGTCTTGGCATCAGAGGGCGATGAAGGACGCGACCAACTGCGATAATCCACGGGGAGGAGTAAGTATCCTGTGATCCGTGGGATTCCGAATGGGGAAACCCATCCCGAGTAATGTCGGGATATCATATGCTGAATCCATAGGCATATGAGGCGAACCCGGTGAAGTGAAATATCTCAGTAACCGGAGGAAAAGAAATCAACAGAGATTCCCTTAGTAGCGACGAGCGAACGGGGAAGAGCCCAAACCTGTCCTTAGCACCAAGCGGTCGGTATTCAGCGGAACAATTTTCCGTGCTGGCGGCTGAAGGCTTGGTGCTAAGGACAGGGGTTGTAGGACCGCATGAGTAGGACTGCCGTATGGTAGCTGAATGAGATGGAAAGCTCACCCGTAGAAGGTGAAAGGCCTGTAAGCGAAACCGTGCGGCTGCCGAAGCGGTATCCTGAGTACCACGAGACACGAGGAATCTCGTGGGAAGCCGGGGGGACCACCCTCCAAGGCTAAATACCATCTGATGACCGATAGTGGACAAGTACCGTGAGGGAAAGATGAAAAGAACCCCGGTGAGGGGAGTGAAATAGAACCTGAAACCATATGCCTACAAGCAATCGGAGTCCCGATCCGTCGGGATGACGGTGTGCCTTTTGATTAATGAGCCGGCGAGTTACTGAACGTAGCGAGGTTAAGGCCATAACGGCCGGAGCCGCAGGGAAACCGAGTCCTAACAGGGCGGCTGAGTTGCGTTTAGTAGACCCGAAGCCAGGTGATCTACCCATGGTCAGGGTGAAGTGCCGAGAAGTCGGCATGGAGGCCCGAACCGATGTTTGTTGCAAAAAGCTCGGATGAACTGTGGGTCGGAGTGAAAGGCTAATCAAACCTGGTGATAGCTGGTTCTCCCCGAAATGTATTTAGGTACAGCCTCATGTATGCCTTAGGGAGGTAGGGCACTGAATGGGCTAGGGCTCCGCAAGGGGTACCAAACCCAATCAAACCACGAATGCCTTAAGGTTCAGCATGGGAGTGAGACTGCGGGTGCTAAGATTCGTAGTCGAGAGGGAAACAGCCCAGAACGTCAGCTAAGGTCCCCAAGACAGAGCTAAGTGGGAAAGGATGTAAAATCGCTTAAACAGCCAGGAGGTTGGCTTAGAAGCAGCCATCCTTTAAAGAAAGCGTAACAGCTCACTGGTCTAGTGATTTTGCGCCGAAAATTTAACGGGGCTTAAGCTCTGCACCGAAGCTACGTACTGTCAGATTGTGAACTGAGTTCATAATCTGAATTCAAAATTCAAAACTCGAAATTCAAGATTAATACTTTTGAATATTGAATTTGAAATTTTGAATTCTCAGATTGTGAGTTCTGCTCACAATCTGGCAGTGGTAGGGGAGCATTCCATTGTCCGTCGAAGCTCCGGCGCGAGCCGGGGTGGAGGGTATGGAAGAGATTATGTCGGCACAAGTAGCACAAAAGTCTGTGAAAATCAGGCTCGCCGTAAGCCTAAGGTTTCCTGGGGAAGGGTAATCCGCCCAGGGTAAGTCGGTCCTAAGTCGAGGCCGAAAGGAGTAGACGATGGACAACTGGTTAAAATTCCAGTACCATCTGTGATGCGTTTGACCTATGGGGGGACGCAGGAGGATAGGCGCAGCCGGGCGTTGGTTGTCCCGGTACAAACCCGTAAGGTGGCGGTCAGGCAAATCCGGCCGCTGTCAGCCTGAGGGGTGACGTGGATCCCGGGTAAAACCGGGAGAACTGGCTGATTCCACACTGCCTAGAAAAACCTCTATGGAAGTGTCATGGATGACCGTACCGCAAACCGACACAGGTAGGTGGGTAGAAGATACCAAGGCGAGCGAGTGAACCCTCGCAAAGGAACTCGGCAAAATAGCCCCGTAACTTCGGGAGAAGGGGTGCTCCGGGCAATCGGAGTTTCAATAAAGAGGCTCAAACGACTGTTTAGCAAAAACACAGGTGTCTGCTAACTGGTAACAGGATGTATAGACACTGACGCCTGCCCGGTGCCGGAAGGTTAACAGGAGGAGTTAGTCGCAAGACGAAGCTCTGAATCGAAGCCCCGGTAAACGGCGGCCGTAACTATAACGGTCCTAAGGTAGCGAAATTCCTTGTCGGGTAAGTTCCGACCTGCACGAATGGCGTAACGATTTGAGCACTGTCTCTGCGAGGGGCTCGGCGAACCTGAGATACCGGTGAAGACGCCGGTTGCCTGCAACTAGACGGAAAGACCCTGTGAACCTTTACTACAACTTGACAGTGAATTTTGGTAAAGCATGTGTAGGATAGGTGGGAGGCTGTGAAGTTCCGACGCCAGTCGGGATGGAGCCGTCCTTGAAATACCACCCTTGCTTTATTGAGGTTCTAACTCGTCCCCATTATCTGGGGAGAGGACACTGTCTGGTGGGTAGTTTGACTGGGGCGGTCGCCTCCTAAAAGGTAACGGAGGCGTACAAAGGTCTCCTCAGGCTGGTCGGAAATCAGCCATTGAGTGCAAAGGCATAAGGAGGCTTAACTGTGAGGCATACAGGCCGAGCAGATGGGAAACCAGGTCTTAGTGATCCGGTGGCGCCATGTGGAAGGGCCATCGCTCAACGGATAAAAGGTACTCCGGGGATAACAGGCTGATCGGGCCCAAGAGTTCATATCGACGGCCCGGTTTGGCACCTCGATGTCGACTCATCGCATCCTGGGGCTGAAGTCGGTCCCAAGGGTTGGGCTGTTCGCCCATTAAAGCGGTACGAGAGTTGGGTTCAGAACGTCGTGAGACAGTTCGGTCCCTATCTGTTGTAGGCGCAGGAGACTTGAGGGGAGCTGTCCTTAGTACGAGAGGACCGGGATGGACGGACCTCTGGTGTGCAGGTTGTCATGCCAATGGCAATGCCTGGTAGCTATGTCCGGATGGGATAACCGCTGAAAGCATCTAAGCGGGAAGCCCACCCCAAGATTAGGTCTCCCTTCCCTGTACTCCGGTACAGGGCTGAAGGTCGGTGGTAGACTACCACGTTGATAGGCTGGGTGTGTAAGTCCGGTGACGGATTGAGCTGACCAGTACTAATTGACCGTGTGCCTTGACCCCCTTACTCTGAATCCTGCGGTTATTCTTAATAAAAAGCCCCGGACAGACCGGCCTGTCCGGGGCTTTTTGTTTTTATGTTGTTGCTGCGGGTTCCTGCCAGCTTGCCGTTATCCGGCTTTAAATTGCAACCGGCAAAAGATATTTCTTTATTTCGTTTCCGCTTGTTTCTCTTTCACTGTTTCGGCCTGTTTTCCCTCCGGCTCCGGGGGCTTTTTATCTTCGGCTTTTTCCCATGGCAGCCGTATGGATGCGAGTATGTCTTTATTCTTGGTGACCTCGGTCTTTTCCTTCAACTTCTCAACGTATGAATTAAAAAGCGCCTTGCGCTTCTGGGCAAGCAGTTGTTTCCTGATGGATTCTTTTGACTGCTCGAAGCTGGCCAGTTTCCCTTTCTTGATGTCGGTCAGTTTTATGATATGATAGCCGAAGCGGGTCTTGACGGGCTTGCTCACTTCCCCGGGTTTCAGGGCGAGTGCCGCCCGTTCGAATTCGGGAACCATCCTTCCGCGCCCGAAGTACCCGAGGTCACCGCCTTTTTGCGCGGAGCCCTTGTCCTTGGAAAATGCCCTGGCAAGCTTGGCGAAGCTCTCACCTTTGTTGAGTCTTTCAAGTATGTCGTTGGCCTCTTTTTCGGTCCCGACAAGTATGTGGCTTGCCCTTATCTTTGTGCCTATTGTGAATTTGTCCTTGTTCTGCTCGAAGAATTCCTTGATCTCCGCATCGCTTACCTTCGCCTTGTCTTCGACCTCTTTTTTCAGAATAAGTGATACGAGGCTCATTTTTTCAAATTCCCTGATCCTGGCAAGATAGTCTTTGTCCTTGTCAAGCCTCATTCTCTTTGCATCCTGGTAGATGAGGTCTCTTTTTATCAACTCATCAAGGAACTTTTCCTTGCCTTCCATCCCCCTGAATTGAGACCTTGCCCATTCAGGCACACGGTCGAGTTCCCTGAGAAAATCCTCTTCCGTGATGGCGTCTTCGCCGATTTTTGCGACAACAGGGCCTTCGGACCGGTTGTTCCGGCTGCATCCGGCGAATAATACGACCGTGGTTAACAAACAAATAAGGGGCAGGATTTTTTTCATTCAATTTCTCCTTTAAAAAAGTGGTTTAGTGTTTTGAAATCCGTTTTCATCTGAATTCATTTATAACATAATAGTGTTGACATTTACAACAGCGAGGCATTCCAGGTTCACCATCGGGGCCGGAATGTGAAAACCGGGCTGGCGGTATTTTACGCAACTGCAAGGTTAAGTTATAATATCGGTATGAGAAGGAGGCTCTATCTGAAGGTCGGTGACAGGGTGAATCATCTCAGGTACTCCGCATGGGGCGTCGGGGAGGTCATCGAAGAGAAACATTCAAATCTGTCCGGAGGGTTCTGCTTTGTAAGGATTCTGTTTGCAGACGGAAAGGAGAGGTCTTTTATTAATGACCTTGAAAGCGCTCACTGCTGTTATTATTCAGGGGTGAGGATATTGTAGGAAGGTTCAGGGGGTGGCGAGGGGAAAGTTTTTCCTTACAAAATCCCTCTCTTCTTCGCGGGTTTTTATCTTTCTTTCAAGTCTTGCCTCAAGAATCGCCGTTAATATTTCCTTGAACACCGGTCCGGGTGTGTATCCCATTGATTGCAGGTCGTTCCCTGTAAGCTCGGGTTTTATATTCCTTAATACGGTTAAATAAAGCGAGATCGCCTTTTTACGTTCTTTATCCCTGGCCCTGGCCATTGCAAAGAGGATGCTATGGAGGTTCAGCGGCCGGAGGGTGTGGTAAATGTCCTTTGGTGAGGCCTTCTGCAGTTTTGACAGTGCGGCCCGGGAGTCCTCAATGCCGTCGAGTATTTCCCTGCGTGCCTTTGGCGGGACCTGCAGTCTCTGCAGGGCCACGGTTCTTTCCTGCGGCGTCAGCTCATTGAGAAAGGCCATGAGGAAGAGATGTGACTTGTTGATCTCTTCCTCAAAGAAGAGAAGCTTGAACCATGCGAATGTCTCCTGGATGGCTTCAAAGGTCTCTTCGAGGGTTCTGGTGATCTGCAGGCGGGGATGGATGAACTTCAGGAGGTCGAACTCCGCCAGCCTCCTGATCACCCTTAAGGGTTCAGCCTCAATGAAGAGCAGGTTGAGCTCATCGTACATCCTTGTCCCGGAGAGTCTGTCGAACAGGTTGATGCGCACGGCGGTCTTTATCAGGTTGACGGTGTGTTTGCTTATTTTGAAGCCGAACCGCTCTGAGAATCTTATGGCCCTGAATGCCCTCGTAGGGTCCTCTATAAAGCTCAGGTTGTGAAGGATTCTTATGGTCTTTTCCTTTATGTCCCTTTGTCCGCCGAAGAAGTCGATGAGTTGTCCGAATCTGCCCGGATTCAATTTCACCGCCATAGTGTTTATTGTGAAGTCCCTCCTGTAGAGGTCTTTCTTTATGGAGGACATCTCCACATGGGGCAGGGCCGCCGGAGACTCGTAATACTCGGTCCTTGCAGTGGCCACGTCGAATTTAAGGAAGTCCGTGATAACGACCGCGGTGCCGAAGCGCCTGTGACTTTTCACCTTTACATTGAGTCTCCCGGCGAGCGCATGCGCAAAGGCTATTCCGTCGCCTTCGATGACAATATCGATATCGAGGTTGGCCTCGCCCCTGAGAAGGTCCCTTACGCAGCCGCCGACGATATATGCGGAAAATCCGAGCTCCTCCGCGACTTCTCCCGCGAGCCGGAGCAGGCTGCAGACCTCCGGGGGAAAGCGTGATTTCATGATCGATGAAAGATTTTTTCCCATGGATGGCTTTCCCGCTGTTTTTTCATGTGTGCGGATGCGCTCTTTTCTTAAAAGGCTTTCATAGAGGGATCGCAAAAGGTCGGTCCTTGTTATCGCGCCCGTTATGCGGTTGTCTTCAATGACGGGCATGAATCTCTGGTTCTGCTCGATCATCAGTGACTCGATTGCCTTGATGGATGTTGAAGGCGACACTGTCAGGGCATCGGTTGTGCAGAATTCCGCCACCCTGCTTCTGCCGAAACCGTGAAACAGCGCCTTTTCAACGACTTCCCGCGATATCAGTCCGTAATAGGCGTTTCCCCTGAGTACCGGGAGGACGTTCACGCCGAATTGCGTCATTGTTTTCTCGGCCGTCTTAAGCGTGCTGTTCCACTGAATGCATTTTACGGGGCTTGTCATTATGTCCCTGGCTGTCTTTGTGGGCTGTATCTTCTGTTTTAAAATGCTTACGAGCCTGTTTTCCGTCTCTTCCAGCGACATGTCCCTGACGACCGCCGACGATGCCCGGGGATGGCCGCCTCCGCCGAGGGCTTGCAGTATCGCCGAGACATCGATCTCCGGGATATGGCTTCTTGCTATCACCTGAATCCTGTCCTCCATCATCACGAGGAGAAAAATGGCGTCGGCATCCACCATATCCCGCATTTTATGGGCCAGAAAGGCGATATCTCTCATATAATCATCCCGGGATGCAGCGGCGATTTTTATCCTCGTGTCATGGATTACGTAGTCTCTTGCGGAATGGAGCAGCTCGTTGAGCAGGTCGATTTCCTCGGGGCCGGGCTCTCTCCTGATAAAGCCCGATACTATATTCAGATTGGCCCCCTTTTTAAGGAGATACGCGGCTGCCGATATGTCCCTCACAGTGGTCGTTGAAAAAACGAGAGAGCCGGTTTCTTCATAAATTCCGAGCATAAGCAGGGTGGCTTCGACAGGGGATATATCAATCCTGTACTTTTGCAGCAGTTCCGTGAATATCGTGGCTGTGGCGCCCACGGTCTCTATAACCTCTTTCTGACCCCTTATATCATCCGGGGAGAATGGATGGTGGTCATATATGTGGATTACGAGGTCTTTTCTGTTCAGCAGCTCGGAGAACCTCCCTATCCTGTCCGGGCTCTTGACGTCTACGAGTATCAGCCGTCTGGTCTTTGTGATATCGATATCACTGAGTTTCCTGAAATCCACTCCCGTGCGGGATGCGGACAGGAAATCGCGCACGCTTTTTTCCTGGGAGCCGGGAAATACGGGGATTGCATCGGGATAGAACTTCTTCGCCGCCGTCATGGAGGCAAGGGCGTCGAAATCGGCATTCAGATGGGTGGTGATTACATCCATGCTAACAGTTCAGCGCGACACGGTCAGGTAACATGAATCGCGGCCGTTCAACTGGTTTTCTCCAGGAAGGGCCTCAGTGGCCGGCTTTTCGCCGGGTGCCTTAATTTCCTCAGCGCCTTTCCTTCGAGTTGCCGTATCCGTTCCCTTGTTACTTTAAACTGCCTGCCGACCTCTTCAAGGGTTTGAGAAACACCGTCTCCGATGCCGAAACGCCTTTTGATTATTTCCGCCTCTTTCCTCGAAAGGGAGTTCAATATTCTCTTAACTTCTGTTTGCAGTTCCTGCCGGATAACGCTGTCCAGCGGAATAAGGGATGACTTGTCTTCTATGAAATTTTCAAGGTGACTGTCTTCATCGCTTCCGACAGGTGTCTCCAGTGACACGGGTTCCCTGCATATCTTGAGAATGGAACGGACCTTCTCAACGGAAAGCCCCATTTTTTTCGCGATTTCTTCCGGAGCAGGCTCTCTGCCCAGTTCCTGCGAGAGATGCTTGGTAACCCTTGTCAGCTTGTTTATGTTCTCTATCATGTGTACAGGGAGCCTTATTGTCCTTCCTTGATCGGCAAGGGCGCGCGTAATAGCCTGCCTTATCCACCATGTGGCATATGTGCTGAATTTGTAACCTTTTTTATAGTCGAATTTATCGACGGCCTTCATCAGGCCTATATTGCCTTCCTGGATAAGGTCGGACAGACCGAGCCCTCTGCCCGTGTGTTTTCTGGCTATGCTTATGACAAGCCTGAGGTTCGACTCTATAAGCGTTTTCTTTGCCTGCGCAATATCTTTTTCAACGGCCTGTATGAGGTTGAAGGAGTCCCTGATTTCAGTGCCCTCAAGCCCCAGTTCTTCTTCTATTTCCGCAATATCTTTTTTGAGCTTTCTGTAATCAGTGTAGATATTCCTTGCCTCTTCCGGGGAGATGTTCAATCGGGCGGCCGTATGATGCTGTATCCTTCTGTTCCGTAATTTTTCAGGCCGGATTTCAATTTTGTTCTTTATGTGCTCAAGTCTTCCGGCGGTAAAGTTGTGCAGGGCGCATAATTCCTTGAAACGTGAGATGAAATTTTCAATCACCTCGTCTCTCAACCGAAGGCCGGAGATACTGCCGGCTATTTCAAGATTGATCTTCGACAATTGAACCTTTAATGCGTGGAGCTCCTTTTTGCCAGCTTTCCTGCCGGCCAGCCTTGCAAGGCATGCGTCCCTTCTGCCGGCCAGTGATCTGAGGGAAGCGATGTTTTTTGAAAATTCTTCAAGCGCCCGGTCCTTTTCCGTATCCGGTGAGTTCTTTCCGGTTACGCATATGTTGTTTATTGATAATATGTTTTCTTCCATCATGCGGGGGAAACGCAATACCTGCTTTGCCGTAAACGGAGCTGCAAAGATTATCCGGTGTATCCTGTCCCGTCCTCCCTCTATTTTCATGGCGAGTTCCACCTCGCCTTCTCTGGTGAGAAGGGGGAGTGACTTCATATCCTTCAGGTACATTTTCACCGGATTGTCGTGGGAGTAATTCAGTACGGGGAGTGCTCTCCGGTTTTCGTGGTTATTGTGTTTCGTCATGGTACACCGCCTTCTTTTCCCTTGCAGTTGCATGGACATTCCGCCGGGAGCATGTTTCTCATCTCCGTATTCACCTTGTGTAAATATCGCCAGCGGGCAGGAGATCCTGCCGGTCCATGCAACATTATTAAACTGACCTCTCAAGATATGAGGCAGAAGTTTACTGTTAATAATAATATTTATGGGTTAAAAAGTCCAAGAGAAAATGAACGTGGTGGTGACCGGCAAAAGAACAGGCGGTGCTCAGACCGCCTGCCTTTTTATGACCCTCTTTAATAGAACACCGCCTGTTTTCGTGTTGAATATTATCTTGCGGCCGAAGTTGCCGTCGACGTCGCGGCTTATTACGGGCAGTCTTTCTTCCTTAAGCATGTCTTCGGCCAGCAGGATATTGCGCGTGCCGACATTCAGCAGGCCGCTTGAGCTGTTTATCAGGCTTGCCCCGCCGAATATCTTGGCCTTAAGGTTGTTTTTGTTGCAGCCGAGCATGAGCATTTTCTCGATCAGCTTCGGAATGGCGATGTTGCCGTACCTCGGGGACGGCAGGCCCTCTCCGTTCCACAGCGCCAGCATGTAGTGGTTTATCCCGCCTATCATCAGGACGGGGTCCCACAGGCAGACCGCAATACACGAGCCGACAATCGTGGTTACGATATATTCCTCTTTCCCGGCGAAGATGGCGCCCGGATGCAGAAAATATGTCTTTGTGGTCTCTTTTGTCTCCATACCTGTTTCTCCTAAAATTCTTCCATGTCTTCGAATATGAACTCGTTGCCCTCGTTTGAAGTCACATCGACTTCTGTCTCGGACCCTGCATCAGGTATGGATACCGTAAATGTACACCCCCTGTCTTTTATGCATTCAATGGAGATGGTTCCGTTCAACAACTCGACCGCGGCCTTTGTTATGCTCAGCCCCAGTCCATGGCCTGAATGACTCTTCGAGACACCGGTGTCCAGTTGCCTGAACCTGTCAAAGATTATCTCCCGGTCTGATAAATCCATGCCGATACCGTAGTCCTTTACGGATATATTCAGATATTCGTCCTGCCTCCATGCCTTTAATTCCACGCGGCCTCCTTCATGGCTGTATTCAATGGCATTGGCAAGAAGGTTGAAAAGCACGAGCTGGAGTTTTTCGGGATCGGTGTTGAAACAGCTCTCGTGAGCCGACTCGCGCAGGGGGATGTAATCCATGGTTATTATTTTTTTCCCGGCCTTATGGCTTAATAATTCGATCGTGCCGTTGACCAGCATGTCTATGTCCACCCTGGATATGCTCGGCACCGCCTCTCCGGCTTCAAACTCGGCGGCAACAAAGATGTTCCTTAACTGTGCGTCAAGGTTGAATGCCTCGGAATGAATCATCGCGGCTATTGATGAAACCGTTTCCTTGTCCAGTGATTCCGGTGAGATAAGCTCCTTTGACATGCATATAATGGATGTCAGGGGGTTGTTTATCTCGTTTCTTATGTTTGAAAGGAAGTTGCTTTTTAATGCCTCGGATTCCTGCAGTTTCTTGTTTAATCTCTCAAGCTTCTTTGTAACCACCCTCAGGGCGTCGAATGCCTGCTTGTTCTCCCTGAACCTCCTGTCAAGCTCTTCTATCAATTCACTGTCGGTAAGCCTGCCCATTTTTACCTCCTCCCGATGTTTCGGTTATAACCTTACGGTTGCATAAAATACCGGCGGCGTACGGAAGAATCCGGAGGTTTTACGCCGGACTCCCCTGCACGTTTATGCCGCATTAAGGGTAACTTAAAGCCCCGGCCGCCTTTTCCAGGTTCCGCACAAGGCCCGGAACGTCCAGTATGAGGGCCACTGTGCCGTCGCCAAGGATTGTCGCACCCGATATCCCGTTTACATCCCTGTAGACCCTGCCCAGGGACTTGATTACAACCTGCACCTCGCCGTGCAATTCATCCACCACCAGGCCGGTTTTTCCGCCTGCATAACGTATGACCACCATGTGCTCGCGTCGGTTCCGGCCGTCGGGTTCATTGAAGATATCCCTCAGCCTCAGGAAAGGCAGCACCTTGCCGCGCAGACTGAAATAGTTCCTTTTAAACGACAATTGTTTGTCGGTATCCGACATTTCAAGACATTCATCGAGCATATCCAGCGGGATTATGTAGAATGACGCCCCTGCCTTCACCATGAAACCGTCGATAATCGCCATTGTCAGCGGCAGGCGGATGCGCACCGTCGTTCCTCTGCCTTCACGGCTTTCCACTTCAACCGAGCCGCGGAGCGCTTCTATATTACGCTTTACCACATCCATGCCAACCCCGCGTCCGGACACGTTTGTCACCTTCTGCGCGGTTGAAAAACCGGGCTCGAATATGAGATTGTTTATCTCGCGCTCGGACAGTTCTTTCCCGGGGCTTATTATGCCGCGCTCCACCGCCTTCTTCACTATCTTCTCACGGTTCAGTCCGCTGCCGTCGTCTGATATCTCGATAACTATACTGCCTGTCTCCTGGTATGCGTTCAGATGTATGACGCCGTTCTCGGGCTTGTTCAGCGCGAGACGGACATCACGCTCCTCGATGCCGTGGTCCGCGGAATTGCGGATGAGGTGCATCAGGGGGTCTCCGATTTTCTCTATGACCCCCTTGTCCAGTTCCGTCTCGCTTCCGCTGATCAGCAGCCGTATATCCTTGCCCGTGCTCCGGCTGAAGTCCCGCACGGTCCTCCTGAAACGGTTGAAGGTTTCTCCTATGGGCACCATGCGCACCCTCATGGCCCTGTCGCGGATATCTTCGACCAGCCTTGACAGGGCGAATGCGGATTCAAGCAGGCTGTTGTCCCCTATGCGCCTTGCCTGCTGGTTTATGTTCGCATTGGCGATAACAAGCTCGCCGACCATGTTTATGAGCTGGTCGAGCTTGTCCGTGTCAACGCGTATGGTTCCGGCCCCTTTTGCCCCCGGCTCTCTTGTTTGTGCCTGTTTCCCGGCTTCCGCACCCGCCGTCTTCCGGGGGGGGGCGGTGGCGGGAAGAGGCGTTATGTTTATTTCACAGTCCTCCCTCACGAACTCGAACACATCCTCTATGGCCTGCCTGCCGGCATCACTTCTGAAGTCTATCTCGAAACCGAGATAGCAGCTCTCCGGGTCCATTTCCCGGGCGGGGGGCACGGCATCGGTGAGGGTGGTCAGGCCGGTTATCTCACCCAGCTTCGAGAGGTAGCTTATAAATGAGATGGGATCCATGCCGTCCCGCAGCACATCACGCCCGAACCTGAGGGATATGCGCCAGGTAAGGGCTTCCGGCGTACCGCCCTGTTCTGTTGTTTCCTTGTCCGGCTCGGGGGAAACGCCTTGACCTTCAACCGCAAGATAAGCGGAGAGCTCGCCTGCCATCGCTTGTCCTTCTGTCTGCAGTTCCGGATTTTCTTCGGGGTCTTTACCTGCATTCAGTGATTTCAGGAGATGTCCTATGTGGTCGCAGCACCTCAGCAGCAGGCCGATCAGGTCTTCACTCACCCTGATCTCACCGAGGCGGACCTTCTCGAGGACATTCTCCACTGTGTGGGTGAATTTCTCGATATTATCGATGCCCACGACGCCTGCCGAGCCCTTGATAGTATGGGCCGCGCGGAACAGGGCGTTTACGGTGTCTTCATCGTCAGGAGACGTTTCAAGCTGAAGCAGGGCGCTCTCCATCTCCTGCACCTTTTCCGTACTTTCAATAATGAATGTCTGTAATACCGGGTCTGTTTCCATTTTCTTTCAGATACCGAAAAATCCTTTCATGTTGTACAACTGCAGTACGGACAGTATCTTTGGACCTGGGGAGACAATGCGGAATGCTTTGCCGGAAATATCCGCTTCCCTCCGGGCGAGGTACAGGACCTGGAAACCCGCCGTATCCATTTCATTGACGTGCGAGAGATCTATCTCAAGCTCGCGGCACCCTGCAAGGTTGTCAAGAAGCGCCTTTTTCAGCCCGGCAGCCGTGGAGATGGTCATCTCGTCCTCTATCTTCAATCTGCATAACCCGTTGTTGTTTTGCGCGTTGATATTCATGGCAAGTTCTCCATTTCGTCAGGGCAGCACCAGCTTTTCCACTGCTGCAAGCATTTGCTCCGGCTTGAACGGTTTTACAACCCATGCCTTTGCGCCCGCAGCCCTGCCCTCCTGTTTTTTCGCTTCCTGCGACTCTGTTGTGAGCATGATGACGGGCGTGAATTTGTAATCCGGGTCCTGCTTTATCATCTTTAAGAAAGAGATGCCGTCCATGTTCGGCATGTTGACGTCACAGATGATGAGATTGATCTTCCTGCCTTTTATCTTCTCCAGCGCATCCCCGCCGTCAACGGCTTCTATGACTTCATAGCCCGCCTTTTTCAGGGCTATGCTCACCACCATGCGTATCGATGCGGAATCATCGATTATCATTATTGTCCTGGCCATCTGAAACCTCCGGTGTATACCTTCTGTTGTTCAAAAAAATGTAATGTCGTCTCCATTATCAGACTTGTCGGTTTTTCCGACCACCTGCATTAATTTTTTGTTTTCATGTCCTCCGGCCACCTCATGATGTATGTCGCGCTGTTTCTCCATCGTGTAGTACTTGTATATGTCTTTTATGTCAAAGTCCGGGACAAAACAGCCCCTGGAGCATGCCGCAGGTTTGTCGACACATTCCTTGAGATATCCGATGTACCTGTCCATGTCGGAAATGCAGCGGATCACCAGCTCGATCTGCTGCCTGGTTATGTCCTGGAACTGTATGTTCGCCAGCAGTTCCATTATCTTCTGCGCCATGTTGCGGCTGCTTATTTCCACCTCTTCAAGAATCCGCCGGTTGAAGCCGTCCAATTGTTCGTAATTGTCTCCGAGTCCGCTGAGTCGCGATTCAAGGCCCGTGAGTATCTCCGTTTCTCTTGCATAGGTTTGTTTGTTCAGCTTGTCCGCAAACTGCGTCTCGATGTGCCTGGACATGTTGCCGATCGCTTCGCCTATGTGTGAGGCCGCCTGTTCAGACTGGATGGAGAGTTCGCGCACCTTGGCGGCCACCACCGCAAAGCTCTTTCCCTCCTCTCCGGCCCGTGCAGCTTCTATTGAGGCATTCAGCGCGAGCAGGTTTGTCTGATCGCTGATGGCCCTCAGCAGGTCCACGAGCTTTATCATGGACCTGGCGTTTTCAGCCAGCGACAGGACGTTTTTATGATCATTTTCCAGTCCCTTAAGGCGATTGTCGACATAATCGCGCAGGTGAACGATGGTCTTTCTGTTTTCAGTGATCGCTGCACGGGACGTCTTTGCCAGTTCTTCGCTCCTGTTGCGCAGGGATGCAATCGTGTCAAGCAATTCCGTCATGGAGGCGTCTATATCCTGAGCCTGTCCAATAATCCTGTGCGCGGCGGAGTCGGTTTCGGCCACGATGTTTTCAAGGTGCGCAGTGGTAAGTGCATCCAGTTTCAGCCTCGAGCTGAAATAGTGGGACAGCCTGCCGTTGCGTTTTTTTTCATGCCCCGTCTGTTCAATGAATTCGTATAGTATCTCCTGTTCCCTGTCGGCTATCCGCGATAATGGTTTTGAGAAGCATTTTACCGTGCAGACAAAAAAGGCCAGGGCCGCTGCAACAACCCAGAAGACATCATCAAACAGCTCGTTATACATGGGGATAATCCCGTGCAGATAATCATCCAGCGCAAAATCAAGCAGCGCAGTGATTATGACTATGGATATCACGTGCAAAACAAACAGCCTCCTGAATCTCGGGAGATTGAGAAACAGCAGTTCGTCATGGGGGATTTTTGCGTTGTCTTTATTTTTGTTCATTATTTAACCGCCTTGTCCCGGCCGAGGACATCCGTCAATGCCTCAAGCACTCTCTTCAATTCACGTTCGAGCTGCTCATAAAGTGTGTGAGCGTCTCTCATGTTCCCGTCCCTTGCCGCCAGCTCTATCTCGAATGCCCTGCTTTTCATTAAATCGGCCCCTATGTTGGCCGCCGCGCTCTTCAGGGAATGTGCCTGGCGTTCCGTTAAAACGATATCACCTGTGTCAATGGCTTTTTTAAGAATCTCCATCTGTTTCGGGGCGTCATCGGTGAATACCCCGAATATCTCTCTCAGAAGCTCCTCGTCTCCGTCCAGGCGCTCCATGGCTTCGGAGGTGTTGAGGACATTGCTTTTATCCCCTGTGTCCGGAGATTCAACGGCCGGCGTTTCAGCGCCTGTATGCCTGTGAACAGTCTGTCTTATTAATGCTGCGATATCCCGTTTTTTAAACGGCTTTGCAATATAGTCATTCATTCCGGCTTTCAGGCAGCGTTCCCTGTCCTCTTTGAAGGCATGCGCGGTCAGCGCGATGACCGGAATATCCGCATTGAACCGGCCGTTTTTTGAATTCCTGATTATGAGTGTGGTCTCTATGCCGTCCATAAGGGGCATCTGCACATCCATGAGCACAAGGTCGAAATTCTCCTTTTCGAGCACATCGAGCACTTCCAGGCCGTTGCTTGCGACGTGCACGGTGTGTCCTTCTTTCTCGAGAATACGCACCGCCACTTTCTGATTCAGTATATTGTCTTCGGCAAGGAGGATACGCAGGCCGCTGATTCGTTCTTTATCCCGGCGGGGGCCGGATGGTGCGGCATCGCCGCGGGCATGTGGGAAGGCGGGTGAGGAATGCCGCGCATGCCGCTTTGCCGTGCTGTGTCCGACGCCGAATCTTGCGGTAAAGTGGAAGGAACTGCCCTTGCCGGGTTCGCTTTCAGCGTGAATTTCCCCTCCCATCATGCCCACGAGTTTCCTGGAGATGGCCAGGCCCAGACCCGTGCCGCCGTATTTCCTGGTGGTGGAGCCGTCCACCTGTGTGAAATTGTCGAAGATGCTCCTGAGCTTGTCCGCGGGGATGCCGATGCCCGTGTCCGAGATGGAGAAATGAAGCAGCACCGTCCGGGCGTCTCCGGCGGTCTCGATATCATTGTCGCCGTTTCCTGAAGCACAGCGTTCGACATTGACGAGGACTCTGCCCTTGTCGGTGAACTTGACGGCGTTTCCCACGAGGTTGACGATGATCTGCCTGAGACGAACGTTGTCCCCTCTCAGCTCCGGGGGGACGTCGGGGGCGATGCGGCAGATGATGTCAAGCCCTTTCCTGCCGGCCTGCAGGGAGAGTGTCTTGACTATGCCGTCCAGTGTTGCGTGGAGGTTGAAATCCTTCTCCTCAAGCTGCAGCTTGCCCGCCTCGATCTTGGACAGGTCCAGTATGTCGTTCAGCAGGCACAGCAACGAATCCGCGGATTGTGCCACGGTTTCGACATATTCCTTTTGTTCCGGCGTTAAATCAGTATCAAGGACGAGTTCGGTCATGCCGATGATTGCGTTCATGGGCGTGCGTATCTCGTGGCTCATGTTGGCAAGAAATTCGCTCTTGGCGCGGTTGGCGGCCTCGGCGGCCTCTTTTGCCTCTTTGAGCTTCTCTTCGGCTCTCTTCCTGTCCGTGATGTCCTCGCATATTTCCACTATCGCCACAACATTTGCGTTTTTGTCCTTGATCGGCGATGAAAGCGTCCTGTAGTTTATTGTTTCGCTGTTTACCGTAAACGCGGTTATTGTTTCGTGAATCTTTCCATCCCGCAGTGTACGGAGGGCCGGACAATTCGGACATGCCTCTTCGCGGGGCGGTTTATGAAAGACCCTGTAGCAGACAGGCTTTCCTGAAACATCAACATCCGGGAACCATTCCCTCATCCTTTTGTTCAGGGCCAGTATCTCCAGCCCGGGGTTTATAAGTGATACGCCTATGCCGACATTTTCTATGACGCTCTTGTATTTTTCCTCGGATTCGATCAGGGTCTCCTCTATGCGCATGCGCTCGGAAATCTCCTCTTCCATGGCCCTGTTTGACGCCAGGAGGTCCGCTGTCTGCTCCTCGGCCTTTGATTTCAGCTCATCAAAGGATTTTTTAAGCGCCTTTTCCCTTTTCTTCATCAGCCACAGGCACATCAGGAGAGATGCTATGATAACGGCGCTGGCGGTTCCCAAGACAATATCCGGCATTACGATGTTATTCCTCCTGTCCGGCCAGGCCCAGCTTGCGCATTTCCTGAAGAAGCCTCTGCCTGCTTATGGGCTTTACGATATAGGAGGCTGCCCCTCCCCTGTAAAACGCCCTGACAACGGTTTTCGGGTCATCAAGGGCCGTGGTCATGATTACTTTCACCTCAGCCGTCTCCCTGATTCCCATCTCTTTTTCCATCTCCCTGATCCTCATAAGCGCCTCATGGCCGTCTATATTGGGCATCATGATGTCCATGCAGATCAGGTCATAGGGCTTGTTCTTCACCCGGGACAGTTTATATGCCTCAATCGCCTCTTTTCCGTCAACCGCTATGTCGCATTCGCCATAAGGGGAAAGTATTTTCTGCAGCAGGTTCCGGCTTATGAAGTCATCTTCAACTATTAAAACCCTCATATCGCCTCCTCAGTCCATTTTTCGTATTCCATGTGAATTCCGGCACGGCAAACCGTTCAACCAGCCTCAGGAGATCCTGTTTCCTGAACGGTTTGGAGATATAGTCATTCATTCCGGCTTTCAGGCAGCGTTCCCTGTCCTCTTTGAAGGCATGCGCGGTCAGCGCGATGACCGGAATATCCGCATTGAACCGGCCGTTTTTTGAATTCCTGATTATGAGTGTGGTCTCTATGCCGTCCATAAGGGGCATCTGCACATCCATGAGCACAAGGTCGAAATTCTCCTTTTCGAGCACATCGAGCACTTCCAGGCCGTTGCTTGCGACGTGCACGGTGTGTCCTTCTTTCTCGAGAATACGCACCGCCACTTTCTGATTCAGTATATTGTCTTCGGCAAGGAGGATACGCAGGCCGCTGATTCGTTCTTTATCCCGGCGGGGGCCGGATGGTGCGGCATCGCCGCGGGCATGTGGGAAGGCGGGTGAGGAATGCCGCGCATGCCGCTTTGCCGTGCTGTGTCCGACGCCGAATCTTGCGGTAAAGTGGAAGGAACTGCCCTTGCCGGGTTCGCTTTCAGCGTGAATTTCCCCTCCCATCATGCCCACGAGTTTCCTGGAGATGGCCAGGCCCAGACCCGTGCCGCCGTATTTCCTGGTGGTGGAGCCGTCCACCTGTGTGAAATTGTCGAAGATGCTCCTGAGCTTGTCCGCGGGGATGCCGATGCCCGTGTCCGAGATGGAGAAATGAAGCAGCACCGTCCGGGCGTCTCCGGCGGTCTCGATATCATTGTCGCCGTTTCCTGAAGCACAGCGTTCGACATTGACGAGGACTCTGCCCTTGTCGGTGAACTTGACGGCGTTTCCCACGAGGTTGACGATGATCTGCCTGAGACGAACGTTGTCCCCTCTCAGCTCCGGGGGGACGTCGGGGGCGATGCGGCAGATGATGTCAAGCCCTTTCCTGCCGGCCTGCAGGGAGAGTGTCTTGACTATGCCGTCCAGTGTTGCGTGGAGGTTGAAATCCTTCTCCTCAAGCTGCAGCTTGCCCGCCTCGATCTTGGACAGGTCCAGTATGTCGTTCAGCAGGCACAGCAACGAATCCGCGGATTGTTTTGTGATTTCGATATATTCCCTCTGCTCCGGCATCAGTTCCGTATCAAGGACGAGTTCGGTCATGCCGATGATTGCGTTCATGGGCGTGCGTATCTCGTGGCTCATGTTGGCAAGAAATTCGCTCTTGGCGCGGTTGGCGGCCTCGGCGGCCTTCTTTGCCTTTTTCAGCTCTTCCTCAGCCTTCTTACGCTCGGTGATATCCCTGACAACATGGATCAGCCCTGTAAACTCACGGTTTGCGTCAAACCGGGGAATGGCCCTTATTTCAATAAACCTGTTCAGGTGTGGCTCGAACAATTCGAATTCAACGGCCTTGCCTGTCTTGATGCACTTGCAGCTCGGGCACCCCTCGGGCGGTTTGTCCGTTCCGTGATAATACATGTAGCATTTCGGTTTGGTGATTTCAAGCAGGGGCAGGAAGAGCATTTCCTCGGCCGCCCTGTTGGCCCTGATGATGTTGTGGTCCCTGTCGTGGATCGTGATGGAGTCCGTTATGATGTTGAAGGTCTCCTCCCAGTCATGCTGGCTCTGCCGGAGCATCTCCTCCGCCTTCTTACGCTCCGTTATGTTTCGTGCGGCGTTGACGACCTGTATGATATTTCCGTTCCTGTCCCTAACAGGGGAGACGGACACCTCCACGTCGATCTTTCTGCCGTCTTTGGTGTAATGGACGTGTTCGGTCGCGGAATGCTTGCCTGTTTTTATGGTTTCCTCAAGGGGGCACACGGTATCCGATCCGGTGCACGGCTCATTCCTGTGGTGGAG
The DNA here is from genome assembly GCA_026982355.1 of Thermodesulfovibrio sp. Lineage (GTDB taxonomy): Bacteria > Nitrospirota > Thermodesulfovibrionia > UBA6902 > UBA6902 > JAADFS01. The sequence goes on along the minus strand of JALSHG010000074.1, from coordinate 24,396 downwards.
TATCCTGTAACAGGGCTCTCCTATTATCTCGTCTTCTTCTAATCCGTACTCTCTGAGAAACGTGCTGTTGGCCTTGATAATTTTAAAATCAGCGACATCAATGACGGATATGGCGTCATGCATGGAGTTGAACACGCTCTCGGAGAATTCCTTTGAGCGCTTAAGGTCTTCTTCGTTCTTTTTGTGTTGCAGGTTGTGCATTATCATGGGCCGGAATATGAAAAAATACAGCGACGGTGACACCAGCATAATCAGCAGCGATGCGTCCATGAGCGGCCGCGCTATCCCGGGCGTGCGCGGAAAGCCTGAAAGAAGCAGCATGACGGCCAGTTCGGCGATGAATATCGAAACCGCCGTGACAAATATGACGTAAAGGGGCGACCTGAACATCTTTGCCCGAGTGTCACTGAAATCCGGAATGTTTTTCTCGGCCCTGAACAGGATCAGCAGTATAATGACCAGGAAAGCGAACATCAGGCCCGAGGTTATCAGGGAGGAGCGCAGCAGCACGCTGTCAAGCATCTGTTTGTTATGTGTGATATCGTCATATATTTCAAACGCCCCGGCAAAGGCTCCGTCAACCGTCAGGGGCACGTAGGTTTCCACCACATCGGCCTTTACCGGACGGTCTTCCAGGGACAGGCCGTTGTTGCGGATGACCTTGGTGTATGTATTCCCCTTTGCCACGATTTCGCGGAAATAGTCTTTTTTGTTTACCTCGCCTATATCAGCCGGGTCCGTGGAAAACAGTATTTCCCCGGATTTTGAAAAGACCTTGAGCTTCCGTATGTGGAATTTCTCCTTTATGTCTTTTGCCGTGTCGGAAAAACCGGCGGGGATGGAGTCTCTTGTCAACCCCTCATTCTTCAGGGAAAGTTCCGAGGAGAGGAAATTTGCTATGCGCACCGCATTGTCCCTGGCATTCCTGTTTACCAGCTCGCGGAATGACGGGAATATGAAACGCGTGTTTGCCAGCGGGTATATTATCGCCGTCATGCATGAAACAATAAAAATGTATTTAAGCGCCCTGTTGTACAACATAATAGTTCACCGCTCAATGTGGTTTTAATCTATCAGCCCGAGCTTGCGCATCTCTTCAAGCAGCGTCTGCTTCCTGATAGGCTTGACTATGTAGGACGCGGCGCCTCCCCTGTTGAATGCCCTGAAAACGTTCTTGGGGTCGTCAAGCACCGTGGTCATGATTACCTTCACTTCATCCGCGGGCTTGATGTCCATCTCTTTTTCAATGCCGCGTATCTCCCTGAGGGCCTGCTGCCCGTCCACCTTGGGCATCATGATGTCCATGCAGATCAGGTCGTACGGTTCGTTTTTCAGCCATGACAGTTTATATGCCTCGATCGCCTCTTCACCGTCAACGGCGATGTCGCACTCGCCGTAAGGCGAGAGAAATTTCTGCAACAGCTTGCGGCTGGTGAAATCATCCTCGACTATTAAAATCCTCATTTTTCAGCCTCCCTCTGTTAGCTGTAAGGGTAAGCAGTAACAGGTGATGCCGTTAAATCCATACTGCCTACCGCCTACTGTAAGTCTCACTCGGAATAAGCCGTTCAATCATCCTGAAAAGCTCCTGTTTCCTGAACGGTTTTGAAATATAGTCATTCATGCCGGCCCTCAGGCACCGCTCCCTGTCCTCTTTGAAGGCATGAGCGGTCAGCGCGATGATCGGTATATCAGGGTCAAAGTCACCGTTTTTCGAGTTTCTGATTCTCCCGGCCGCTTCTATGCCGTCCATAAGGGGCATCTGCACATCCATGAGCACCAGATCAAAATGTTCTTTTTTCAGTGCCTCAAGGGCTTCCAGGCCGTTATCAGCGACTTTCACGGAGTGTCCCGCCTTTTCCAGGATGCGGACGGCCAGTTTCTGGTTTATGATATTGTCCTCCGCAAGCAGGATATGAAATTTTTTCCCGTGACGGCCGCTTCCACGGCCTTCATCCGGTGAAGCGTGCTCCCGTCTTTCCGCCTTGCGGACAAGGCCGAACCTTGCGGTAAAGTGAAATGCGCTTCCCCTGCCGGGCTCGCTTTCGGCACGGATTTCCCCGCCCATCATGTGCACGAGTTTCCTCGATATGCTCAGGCCGAGGCCTGTTCCGCCGTACTTCCCGGTGGAGGCTCCTCCCACCTGCGTGAAACTTTCAAATATGCTCTTAAGCTTGTCCGCAGGGATGCCGGCGCCGGTGTCCGTTATGGAAAAATGCAGGAGTATCGTCCGGCCGTTTTCATGCATGCCTGTGTCTTTGCCGCCGTTTCCGGAGGTTGCGCGTTCGACATTTACGGCGATCTTCCCCTTCTCGGTGAACTTGATGGCGTTTCCCACGAGGTTGACTATTATCTGCCGGAGCCTTACATTGTCTCCCCTGAGTTCCGCCGGGACATCGGGATTGATACGGCACAACAGCTCGAGACCCTTTTTGTGCGCCTGCACCCTGAGTGTCCTGATTATGCCGTTAAGGGTGGTATGGAGATTGAAATCCGTGATTTCAAGTTCCATCTTGCCGGCCTCGATCTTGGAAAAATCCAGAATATCATTCAGCAGGCTCAGCAGGGAATCCGCGGACTGCTTTGTAATTTCAATACATTCCCTCTGTTCGGGTGTAAGGTCGGTGTCGAGGACGAGTTCGGTCATTCCGATGATTGCATTCATGGGCGTGCGTATCTCGTGGCTCATACTGGCCAGAAAATCACTCTTGGCGCGGTTTGCAGCCTCGGCGGCTTCCTTGGCCTCTTTCAGTTGTCTGATTGTCTCAAGCAGGGATTGTTCCTCTGTCATTTTATCCGGAAATCCTCCACGGGCCGGCACCCCCCACCCGGCGGTTTACTGGTCGCAGACATTGATAACCTCCTGTGCGATCCTGTCCAGGGGCAGGATTTTATCCACGCAGCCTCTTTTTATGGCCTCGTTCGGCATTCCGAAGACAACCGACGTGGCCTCATCCTGCGCAATGTTATATGCCCCGGCTTCCTTCATTTCGGACATTCCCCTTGCCCCGTCGTCACCCATGCCCGTCATGATAACGCCCACCGCGTTTTTGCCGGCATAGCGGGCCGCGGAACGAAACAGCACATCCACTGAGGGCCGGTGCCGGCTGACCAGCGGACCGTCTTTTACCTCCACATAATACCTTGCTCCGCTCCTCCTGAGCAGGGTATGGCGGTTTCCGGGGGCAATCAGGGCATGTCCCCTGATTACGCTGTCATTGTCGGATGCCTCCCTGACCGATACCTGGCAGATGCCGTCGAGCCTTTTGGCGAAGGCGCTTGTGAAGTTTTCGGGCATATGCTGGACAATCACTATGCCCGGCACATCCGCGGGAAGCGCCTTGAGAAACGAGGCAAGGGCCTCGGTGCCCCCGGTTGATGCGCCCACGACCACGATTTTGTCGGTCGTTCGTATCATGGCCTTTGTCTTCGGCTTTGCAATGACAGCGTCGGCGGTGAGCTTGGGGGTTACCCTGATCGTTTTCTCGGCAAGGCGTTTCACCTTTGCCACTGATGCGGCCCTGACCGCATCGCAGATGAGTATTCCGGATTCCTCCAGGAATTTTTTCGCCCCGAGCCTGGGTTTTTCGATAATCTCGACCGCGCCGTACTCGAGGGCCTTCAGGGCGGTCTCGGACCCCTTCCCGGTGAGACTCGAGCAAATGACCACGGGTATGGGATGCTGGCTCATGAGCTTCTGCAGAAAGGTGATGCCGTCCATGCGCGGCATTTCGACGTCGAGGGTTATTACGTCTGGAGTTTCATTGCGCATTTTTTCCGCTGCAATGAAAGGGTCCGGTGCAGTGGCCATAACTTCTATCCCGGAATCTGCGGACAGGACTTTCTCCAGTGTCTGCCTCACTACTGCGGAATCATCTATTATGAGCACTTTTATTTTCTTTTTCATCTTGATTAATGTTCCTTTCTGTAAACCGTAGGCTCGACCTGCACCAGCGGTAAATCAAGGCCGTTCAGTGTCTCCGAGTGTCCTATGAACAAATATCCTCCCGTGCACAGCCGCCGGCAGAACTTGTTCAACAGCATCTCCTGCGTCTGCCTTTCGAAATATATGATAACGTTCCGGCAGAAGATGACGTCCATGTATTCGCGCATCCTGAAGTCTTCCAGGAAGTTCAGCCTCCTGAATTTCACAACCGCTCTCAGCTCGGGCACGATCCGGACAAGCCCCCTGTTCCTGTTCCTGCCCCGCAGGAGGTATTGCTTTTTCATATCCAGGGGAACCGGGCTCGCCCTCTCCTCTTCATAGATTCCCTTCCTTGCCTTTTCCAGCGCCCTTGTCGATATGTCCGTGGCGAGGATCATGTATCTGAAGTTCAATCCCGGCGATTTTCTTGCAAATTCACTCAGTACCATCGCCAGAGTGTACGGCTCCTCGCCGGTGGAGCAGCCTGCGCTCCAGAGCATCAGGTTTCTGTTGATGCCTGCGCCGTGTTTCGTCATCAGCTCAGGCAATGCCCTTCGCACCAGGAATTCAAAATGTCTCGGTTCCCGGTAAAAATCGGTCTTGTTGGTGGTGACCACGTCGATCATGTGAACGACTTCGTTCTCAAGTCCCGCCGGACTGAACAGGTAGTCACAGTAGGCTGAGAAGGAGGACAACCCGAGGAGTCGCAGTCTTTTCTGGAGGCGCGACTCGAGCAGTATCTTCTTGGAGTCGGGCATCCTGATGCCGCATTCTTTCTGTATGAACCCGCTCAGGCGACGGAAATCCCTGTCGGACAGGCGCACCCTGAACATGTTCGTATACCCGCTGTCGTTCATTGTCGCGTTCATCGTCCAATTCCTGTCGGTGATCCCGCAGTCTGCGATGTTTCTTTAATATTTTTCAAAGTCCTCGTCCGCATCATCGTTGGCGTCCATGTCCAGGACGATACCGGTGGACTTTGGCGCCTCTGTTTTCTCCTGGCGCACGATGTGTGCCGTTTTTGTTTTGACTGGTGTCTGCGGGGGCAGGTTTCTGCTTTTTAATGTTTCGTGTCTTTTCACTGTCCTGCCGTCGTCGCCGGTTTTGAAGAAACCGATGGCGTTCTGCAACTGCTCGGCCTGTGAGGCGAGTTCCTCCGCGGTCGAGGCCATTTCCTCTGATGCCCCCGCGTTCTGCTGGATGACCTGGTCCAGTTGCTGAATGGCCTTGTTTATCTGTTCCGCCCCCGAGTTCTGTTCATTGCATGCCGCGTTTATCTCCTGCACCAGTTCCGCGGTCTTCTGTATGTCTGGCACGATCTTTTTCAGCATTTCACCGGCCCTTTCGGCGACCTCCACGCTGGAAGACGACAGGTCGCTTATCTCCGCCGCCGCGGCCTGGCTGCGTTCCGCAAGCTTTCTGACCTCCGCGGCGACCACCGCAAAGCCCTTGCCGTGCTCGCCGGCCCTTGCAGCCTCAATGGCCGCGTTCAGCGCCAGGAGGTTCGTCTGTCTCGCTATCTCTTCGATGATGGAAATTTTCCCCGCTATCTCTTTCATTGCGTCAACCGCCTGTGAAACCGCCTCGCCGCCTTCCTGCGCGTCCCTGGCGGCCTTGCCCGCGATCTTGTCGGTCTGCTGCGAGTTGTCTGCGTTCTGCCTGATGTTGGCGGCCATCTGCTCCATTGATGAGGACGCCTCCTCAACCGAGGCGGCCTGCTCCGTCGCCCCCTGCGACATCTGCTGCGAACTGGCGCTTAACTGCTGGCTGCCCGACGCCACGTTGTCCGACGCCGCCTTTACATCTCCCACGATTTCTTTCAGGTTTCCCGACATGGTGTTCAGGGCGGCAAGCAGTTGCCCGGTTTCATCCCTGCTTTTCACCTCAACGCGGGCGGTGAGGTCTCCTCCGGACAACTTCTTTGTTGCGGCAACCGCCTCATTCATGGGACGGGTTATGCTCCGGGTAATGATGAAGGCCGTCAGTATGCTCAGTATGACGGTAATTCCGCCCATCATCATCAGTATCCTCTCGACCTTGGCAACAGACTTCAGTATGTGATGCATCATTGTTTCCGCTTCCTTGCTCTGTGCCTTCTGCAATTCACTCACTCTCGCCGACAGGTCTGAGCCGGCATCGTCGAATTCTTCCATCATCCTGTTGCCGGCTTCCAGCCCCTGAGTTACATAGGCATTTGCCATCTTTTTTCCGGTCTCATAAAACCGGACGAAGGCGGTTTCTATTTCTTCCATCTGCCGGAGGGAATCCGTGTCGTTTTCTCTCCTGAACATCTCTTTGAACTTTTCCAGCCCCGCCCTGAAGTCAGCGGCTGCTTCTTCAGCATCCCTGTACCCGTCCGGGTTGTGCGTCGCGGAGACATCCGTCAACCACTGCTGCACTTGTACCGTATCCAGCACCATCCTGTCAGCAAGCAGTGAATAGGGGATGCTTTCACTCTCGACTTTCTTTGAATTGGCGACCACTACATTGAGGTACATGTTGGTGGTGACTATGGCTGTTATAAAGAGCAGGAGAACAATGCCGAAGCCCATTCCCAGTTTTGTCCCGATCTTGATATTGTTCAAGAACATGATGTTCCTCCTTCTGCCGGTTCATCGTTATCTTGCGGTTTGTCTTCTGTTTTATCGCCGGGGGACGTGCAATTGCCAGCATCCTGGACGATTGCGAGCTCATCCGTTGAGAACACCTTGTCTATATCGAGGATCATGATGAACTGGTCGTCGCGCTTTCCCATGCCCTTGATGAAATCGGTCTTCAGTCTTGTCCCGATCTTGGGCGCCGGCTCTATCTGGTCGGGCTCGAGCTCGAACACTTCCTGCACCGAATCAGCCAGCGCGCCGAGCACTGTGGTTTCTCCGTCCAGGGACACCTCGACAATAATAATGCAGGTGTTCACCGTCTTCTCGGCCTCGGGCATGCCGAACTTCAACCTGAGATCGACCACCGGCACGACCCCTCCCCTGAGATTGATGACCCCGCACATGAAATCCGGTGTCTGCGGCACCTTTGTCACGGTCGTGAATTCCAGCACCTCCCTCACCTTTGAAATATCCAGTGCGAATATTTCATCATCAAGCTTGAATGTCAGGTGCTGTGTCGCCTCTGTTATTCCTGATACACTCATTTGTCAGTCTCCTTCCCGGCCGCGGGTTGCGGGGCCGCGGGAAAACCACGCAGGCCGCAATCCGCGGCCCCGCAACCTGCAGCGATGTTTCTTTAATATTTTTCAAAGTCCTCGTCCGCATCATCGTTGGCGTCCATGTCCAGGACGATACCGGTGGACTTTGGCGCCTCTGTTTTCTCCTGGCGCACGATGTGTGCCGTTTTTGTTTTGACTGGTGTCTGCGGGGGCAGGTTTCTGCTTTTTAATGTTTCGTGTCTTTTCACTGTCCTGCCGTCGTCGCCGGTTTTGAAGAAACCGATGGCGTTCTGCAACTGCTCGGCCTGTGAGGCGAGTTCCTCCGCGGTCGAGGCCATTTCCTCTGATGCCCCCGCGTTCTGCTGGATGACCTGGTCCAGTTGCTGAATGGCCTTGTTTATCTGTTCCGCCCCCGAGTTCTGTTCATTGCATGCCGCGTTTATCTCCTGCACCAGTTCCGCGGTCTTCTGTATGTCTGGCACGATCTTTTTCAGCATTTCACCGGCCCTTTCGGCGACCTCCACGCTGGAAGACGACAGGTCGCTTATCTCCGCCGCCGCGGCCTGGCTGCGTTCCGCAAGCTTTCTGACCTCCGCGGCGACCACCGCAAAGCCCTTGCCGTGCTCGCCGGCCCTTGCAGCCTCAATGGCCGCGTTCAGCGCCAGGAGGTTCGTCTGTCTCGCTATCTCTTCGATGATGGAAATTTTCCCCGCTATCTCTTTCATTGCGTCAACCGCCTGTGAAACCGCCTCGCCGCCTTCCTGCGCGTCCCTGGCGGCCTTGCCCGCGATCTTGTCGGTCTGCTGCGAGTTGTCTGCGTTCTGCCTGATGTTGGCGGCCATCTGCTCCATTGATGAGGACGCCTCCTCAACCGAGGCGGCCTGCTCCGTCGCCCCCTGCGACATCTGCTGCGAACTGGCGCTTAACTGCTGGCTGCCCGACGCCACGTTGTCCGACGCCGCCTTTACATCTCCCACGATTTCACGAAGTTTTGCCGCCATGTTCCCCAGTACCCCGGACAGGATGCCGACCTCGTCCTTCTGATCTATATCCATACGAGCCGTGAGGTCGCCTTCGGCAATGTCTGTCGCAAACTTCACCCCCCTTGAGAGGGGTCCGGTGATTCCCCTTGTGATGACTATCCCCAGAAGCACGCCTATCAGTATGGAGAAGGACGCCACGCCCACGAGCATGGCGGCGGCGCTCTTCTTGGTGGCGTTGCCGTCTTTTATGGCTTCATCCATTTCCTCGCCGGCAACCTCCTGTACCTTTGTCAGCAGGATGTGCGCCTCTTCCCCGAGCCTGTCCAGCTCTTCCATATCTTTTTTGCTTTCCAATGCCTTCTCAATGGTCGCGCGATGAGCCGCCATGAGGAGTCTTGCCTTCTCTTTGTAATCATCGTAGTTTTTCGCCAGTTCCGTGACGGCGTCCCGGATACCCTTGTTGTCAGTCGCAATGATGGTCCTGCCGCCTATGACCCCGCCGTTGAGGATCGCCGAGATATTCTCGTGAAATTGGGATTCCCGCTCCGCGTGTTTTTTTTCTATCCTGTCCAGTTCCTTGAAATCACGTTCCTGAACATACTCTTCAAGCGCTATACGGCTCTGGGCCATTATTATCTTCAGTTCGTTCGCCAGATCGGCGAGGGGGATTTCTTCGCGCAGGATCGCCCTTGCCCTGCTGCCGATAGTGGCTTTTTCAGCTCTTCTGTCAATTTCAGCGGATATCATCTCTTCCACGGCGCCTGCGTCACTGTATACTTCGTTATAGATTGCCTCGGTTTCGGCCATGGCCCTGTCGGTTTTCGCCTTTTCGTTCAGTAATTCCCTGCCTGTCTGCATCAGTGCCCTTGCGGCGACCTGGAATTTTTTGTTGTGCATCTCGTCCGCCCGGCGTACAAGGTCCGCAAGTTTCTTATTGTCTGTCTTTATGACGGTTGTCCCGTCCTCAAGCCTGGCGCCTTCCAGAACGGCATCTGATAAACGGTCAAAGTCGGCCACGGACTGATTGTAGTTCTTATCTATGCCGTCAAGCATCTTTTTGTTGTCGGTGGCGATCGCGGCAGTGGCGCTCTTGAATTTCTCCATTGCGTCCTTTGCCATCATGAGCGCCATTTTCATGCGGCTGGCCACTTCCACCACCGGGGCGTCTTTCTGCCCAACAATAAAAAGATCATGGCCTACTTTCCGGATACCGTTGAAGCCCACGAAACTCGATATCGTTATCAGTACAAGCATGCTTCCGAAGCCTACCGCCAGTTTTTTCCCGATTTTGAGATCCTTCCATCTCATAATTTTTGTCCTCCTCTCCTGAGTTTTATTCTTGCATTGGCATAAAGTACCGCCGGAGGGGCAGGGGAATCCGCCGGTTTATGCAACAGTAAGGTTATGTCTCGCATAATTCGATAGTGTCCCTTTCCTGAAAAACACGGTGGTTGTCCCGTGGTCGACCCGGAAGAGAGCAGCCGCGGGGGAGGGACGGGCCATACATTACTATTCCCCTGCAAAGGCCGCCTCTCTTTCCACGTTTTGCACGAGCCTCGGAACATCCAGGATAAGGGCCACCCTCCCGTCGCCCAGGATGGTCGCGCCCGAGACTCCTTCCACATCCCTGTAAATCCTGCCCAGGGTCTTGATCACTGTCTGATGCTCGCCTATCACGTGGTCAACCACAAGGCCGACGCGGCGGCCTTCTATCCTGGTTATCACGATCTGTTCGATCAGGGGTTTGTCGCCGCTTATCATGAAACGCTCCCGCAGGCTTATATAGGGAACTATCTCGCCCCTCACATTCGATATGCGCCTGCCGTTGCCGTTTCCCGCGCCGTTGCGGTTCAGTTCCACGCATTCTTCTATAATCGACAATGGGATCACGAAAACCTCCTCGGCGATCTTGACCAGAAGGCCGTCTATGATTGCAAGGGTGAGCGGAATTTTCAGTGTCATTGTTGTGCCTGTATTCTTCCGGCTGCTTATTTCTATCGATCCCCTCAGCGCCTCGATACTGCGTTTCACCACGTCCATGCCGACACCCCGGCCGGACAGGCCGGTTATCTTGCGGGCCGTGGAAAAGCCGGGCTCAAAGATAAGCGCAAAGGTCTCCTCTTCGGAAAGTTCAGCGTCGGGCTCCACCAGACCTTTTTCCGTTGCCCTTGCAAGTATTGCCTCCGGGTCAAGGCCGGCCCCGTCGTCCGTTATCTCTATCAGGACATTTGCGCCTGAATGCCTCGCCGACAGGTGGAGCATGCCGGTCCGCGGTTTTCCCATGGCCTCCCGCGCTTCGGGCGGCTCGATGCCGTGGTCTATGCTGTTTCTTATCATGTGCACGAGGGGGTCATTGAGCTTGTCTATCACGGTCTTGTCCAGTTCCGTGTCCGCCCCCTCGGTTGACATTTCGACTTCCTTGCCGGTTTCCGCGGAGAGGTCCCGCACCAGGCGCTTGAATTTGTTGAACATTGTTCCGATGGGCACCATGCGCACGCTCATGGTGTTGTCGCGGAGATATTCGGTCAGCCGTTCGACCTCCTCGGAGATCGACAGCAGCTCGGGGTCGTTCCTCAATGCGGATGTCCGGGTAAGACGCGCCTGCACGGTCACGAGCTCTCCGACGAGGTTGACGAGGCGGTCGAGCTTGTCAGACGACACCCTGATGCTTGATACGGTTTCGTTCCTCCGGTGTTTTTCCTGCACTTCCCTGACATGTTGCTGTTCGGTAAGGGCTGATTCAACCTTTCCGGTGTCAACCAGATCGGCGTCAACCAGCAGTTCCCCGATCCGTTTCTGCCGGCCGAGCACCTTCCGGAGGTCGTCCGGGGTTACATCGCCCCGTTCGACGAGGATATCTCCGAGTTTCTTGTGGCCGTCTGACGGGGCGTCATCAATGATATCTATTATGTCGATCCTTAAATCGCTGCCGTCTTCGATAAACTCAAAAATCTCTTTAACCGCAGTGATGCCCTGATTAGTGGTCAGGACGGCATCCCAGTATGTATAGCAGTACTCGGGGTTAATTTCATTAAGTGCGGGGATGCCTTCTTTCTGGGCCATAATCCTGCATTCACCGAGCGCCCGAAGGTCATCCAGTATGAGAAGTGGATTTATTCCCCTCATGAAGATATCCCCCGGAGGACGGAAGCGGATCCTGCAGGTTATGGTTTTGCCGTCGTGAAATGAAGCCGGATCATCCCCGGAGGATGCCGCACGTGCGGTATCGGGCACTTTTTTGTCGGGACACAGCTTCCGGAGGGATGCTATGATTTCCCCTGCCTTTCCGGTGTCTGCCAGGTTGCCGGAGCCGGGGGCGTTGAGCATCATCCTGACATGATCGCCGGCGGAGAGGGTGAGGTCTATCAGCTCTTTTGTGACGGACATCCCGCCGTTGCGCACAATGTCGAAAACCGTCTCCACCTCGTGCGTAAACGCGGCGATGTCTTCGAACCCGAACATGGAGCCCGACCCCTTGATCGTATGCAGGGCCCGGAAGATACGTCCTATAAGCTCCATGTCATCAGGGCTTTGCTCCAGATCGAGGAGGGAGGTCTCGAGCTCTGCAAGAAGTTCCAGAGCCTCTTCCCTGTAAGCATCTCTGTGCTGATCAGCTGTTGACATGTTGCCTGCTATACGCCTCCACCGGAATAATCGGCCTCTGTCCAAAGACAGCTTTTGTTGCAGTCTGACGGATCACAGGCCTCCTCACGCAAATACCCGCTGTCCGCGGCGGCCTTTCTGAATGATTCCGGACAACCGCCGTCCATTGTAAGACGCCGGTCCAGTTCTGTTGTCGTAATTTGTGCCGAACGGAGAAGCTGAAGACAGGACAGGTCCACCTCGGTTACATTTTCGAGGTTCAGCACCAGGTGACCTGTTTTCTCCAGGTATTCGAGCAGTACGTCTCTGAATGCGGCGGCGTTCTGTATTGTCAGCTCACCGTTGACGGTCAGGACTGTTTTGTCTTCCGTCCGGTCGGCTTTGTAATCAAACACGTGTGCTCTCCGTTTTACCGTTTCAATAACTCATATTCGGCTTACAGTGGCATAAAAATACCGCCCGCGGGTTTTCCGGCGGACTCCTCTGCCTGTTTATGCAACATCAAGGTTTATCGCATAAACTTTTTTATTACTTCCATGAGTTTTTCAGGCGTGAAGGGCTTTACAATCCAGCCGCTGGCCCCTGCCGCCTTGCCCTCCTGTTTTTTGCCCTCCTGTGATTCCGTTGTAAGCATGACGACGGGCGTAAACTTGTGGGCCGGCAATCTGCGCAGTTCTTTTATAAGCTCGATGCCGTCCATGTTGGGCATATTCAGGTCGGTCACCACCATGTCCGCCTTTGCACCGCTTAATTTGTTCAGGGCGTCCCTGCCGTCGGTTGCCGCAATAACTTCGTATCCCGCATCTTTCAATGCAAATGTTACAAGCTGCCTCATAGAGGCGGAGTCATCCACTATAAGGATTGTTTTTGCCATATCTCATCCCCCGCAGTTTTTTGATTGGCCGCTCCGTTTTCGATTGTCTCGCGGAATACCCTTCTCTCGGCTTCCATTGTATACATGTCCTCAAGCAGGCCGCTTACAGCATTTCTTTTTCCCTGCCGTATCTTTCTGCCCATATCCGTTGTGTTTTTTATCATGTCTTCAAGCTCGGACCTGAACGCAAGCAGCGGTTCGATCACATGTTCGATGCGCTGTCTCGTGATGTCCTGAAACTGCATGGAAATGACTATGTCGCTTATGTCTTTTGCAAGGAGTTCGGACTCTTTCGTGAGATCATCGAGCTGGGTTTTCACCCTGCCGATCGTTTCGTCTATCTTTTTCAGGGTGTCATCCACCACCTCCGCCGCTCCTGTGGAGACGCTGTTGGTCTTTGAGACATTCTTTTCGGTTTTCAGATAGATTTCTTTTGTATCCGTCTCGATGCGCGTGACTATTTTCCTGATCTCATCCGCCGCCGTATTCGACCTGTCCGAAAGCTTTCTTACTTCATCTGCGACAATGGCAAACCCGCGGCCCTGTTCGCCGGCCCTGGCCGCCTCTATCGCCGCATTCAGCGCCAGGAGGTTTGTCTGTTCCGCAATGTAGCCGATCTCGTCAACCATTGTCCTGGCATTGCCCGTGGCCTTGATGATCACCTCCATGTCACCCAGTGTCTGATTGGTGACGGTCGCAGAGCCCTGCAGGCTCTCTATTACATCGGAAAGCGCTTTTTTGCTCAACTTTGTAAGCGTCTCGTCGTTGTTTCCCCCGTCTCCGGCAAGCTTTATAAAGGCATTTGATGCCTCCGCGGACTGATTTCTCGCCCTTTCGACAATATTCATGAAACGCTCACCGATATCCATGGCGGCTGATTCGGTCTGTTGCGTGACTTCCTGAAGCTGGTTTACAAATACGGGAATGAGCTGTAATTTTTCCCGGAGGGTCTCGTGCATGTTCTTTATCACGGCCTCTACCCCTGCCACGTATTCCTTTCTGTCGGTGTCGAGCCTGTCTTCGAGATCTTTCGCGTGTCTCTTCATAAGTGCGATACCGGCCGCGGCGGCAGATGAACCGATAATGAAGGCACAGGAAATTCTGAAAAGATTGTTTTCTATAAACGAGGGGATTACGGTCAGCAGGAATAGCAGTACTATCTTTACATATACCTTGCGGTTATTTGTCATGCTGTCGCCTCTTTTCTGTTTAAATCTTTTATCCAGCCGGATAAGACCGGAAAATATCCGGCTGCATGTACTCTTCTTATCGAGATGAAGAAATTTTTCTACAGAGGGGAAATCATGTTTTTGTCAGAGGGGTTTTCTTGTAGTGAATATAGGGGATTATCCTATGGCGGGCGTGACACCTGACATGCATAAACGGGCGGACTCTCTGCCGGAAAGGATTGAGCTCAAAGTTCAGGGTTTAACGGTTATTATTGAAGGGGCCCCAGGAAAAGTCCTCTGTCTGTCACCTCCGGCGGAGAGAGAGGTCTTGTGCATCATCGATACCAAAAGATTTCTCCCTCCGGTCGAAATGACTTCACACTTTTGCAAGAGGCTCCGAGAATGTCCGGCTTTCCTATGTGCCGTTGATCAGTCCCATCTCGATTGCCTTTACGACGGCATGGGTCCTGCTTACTGCATCGAGCTTCTGCATGATGTTTTTGATATGAAAGTTCACGGTTCTTTCGGTGATGCAGAGAATTACCGAAATGTCCCAGGATGTTTTACCTTTTTTCAGCCATCTGAGGACTTCTTTTTCCCTGTGGGAGAGCTTTCCGGAGGCGGAATTGCGTGTCTGCAGGGCTTCCTTGATATTCAGTATGATCTCCTCATTTTCAAACGGCTTGGTGATATAGTTGAAGGCCCCCATTTTCATTGATTGTACGGCGTCCTTGATGTCCCCGTAACCGGTAAGCATGATGACTATCATGTTTTTGTCCGTATTTTTGATCTTCTCGAGGACCTTCATCCCGTCCATCCCGGGGAGCCTGATATCCAGCAGGACCACGTCCGGCGGAGATTTTGCAATTTCCCTGAGCGCTGTTCTGCCGTTGCCGGCAATAACAGTTTCGTATCCTTCGGCTCTTATGATATCCGAAAGAACGGACTGTATGTCTTTGTCATCATCGATTATCAGGATTTTCCCCATGTCCCGGAGTCTGTTCCTTTATGTAAATAATACTTATTATTAAAAAATTTTATTAATTAAATCAAGCTTGATGCCCCAATGCCGGACGGCGTTACGCGGTTGCATGGAAATGCCCGGGGGAGTCCGGGAGAACGGAATTATTTAACTTGCAGGTGCATAAAAACACCGCTGGCGGGACAGAGGAGTCTGCACGTTTATGCCGCATTAACCTTTATATTGTTTTCCGTGCATACTGTATGTCCTGCTTGACAAGATACTCGAGCGCGGCATCAAGGTATGCTCTCTTGCAGTCAACATTATCCATACCGCCGTCCCGCACATAGGACATGTACCTGCAGCCTCCGAAACAAAGGGGAAGATATTCGCATTCCACACACTTTTCATTTTTCCAGATGCCGAGGTTATATGCAGCGGAGTAATCCCTCACGCCATTCTTCAGGTCTCCTATGCTGAAGCCGTCCCTGCCGATGAACACAGGGCACTTGTATATAACGCCGTCGAAGTTTACGACAAAAGAGTCCGTTATCTCCACCTGGCAGGGGCTGGGAGTGATCTTCGGGGTCATGTATCCCCTTTTCAATATCTGCTCTCTCAGGGCTGTCCCCGCCCGTATCACCCACGGCTCGTTTACGGTCATGATACCGTCCGTGTAATCGGCCGCGGGCCTGTCGCCGCCGGCGCGTTTCATCACAGGATCGAATTTCAACTCGTATATCCTCTCCGGTGTAAGCCCTTCGCGTTCCAGATGATCCATGAGCAGGGGAAATTTTTCAAAATTGCTCTCCCGGTAATTGCCGCCTACGGCAACATTGACGATGTCACACGTTTCATTTATGTTTTTTATAATCGTGTCAAAGCTGCCGGCGCCTGATTTGAAAGGACGGCAGGCGTTATGAATCTCCGGAGGCCCGTCTATGGTGATCTTAACGCCTTTCAGTCCCATCGAAACCAGGTCCTCCGCAATTTTTCTCTTAAAGAGGGAGCCGTTTGTAACAAGTGTGAATGTATAGGAGGCGCCCCGGCTTTGTGCAAAAGACTTCATCTCTGCGGAAACGGATTTGATCAGGCCCGTGCTCAGCAGCGGCTCCCCGCCGTAAAAATCTATGTTCAGCGACCTCTTCCCCGGCCTGAATTTCTTTTTGATGAAAGCCGTCAGAAGGCCGGCCGTCTCATCACTCATGTAGAGTCTGCCCTTCATGCCGTCTTCATAGCAGTATATGCAGTCGAAATTACAATCGAGGTTGAGGATCACGGATATGTTCAGCCCGGAATTTTTGCTGTTGATCCTGTCCATGAAGCCGGCGGCCTCCCTCTTTTCCGTTTCACCGTCCGGTACGATCATGCCGAGCTTCAACAGCGTTGCCTTGTTTTCCGGGGACAGCGTGCCTTTCCCGATGGAATCGCGCGTCTCTTCTTTCACAAGGGCCGCGGATGCTTTTCCGGTAGAGTAAAGGAGCACGTATCCCGGCTTTTTTTCAAAGGGAAATATCTTTATGTAACGGGAGAGTTTCATTGTGGAGCGCTTTTCAGGAAGGGGGGAGCGCCGCCCCCCCTTCTTTCCGTTGCTATCGCAATGGTGCAGATGCCCCTTTACAGCATGGACCGAGACTTTCCATGTCCTCCGTATCGAGACCACTGTCCAGTACTACGATTTCTTCCCTTTCCATCCTGCCCTCCTTTTACCATATGGGTTACCCCTGCGTACAGCAGGGTTACATCCCTGTATATACGGCGGATTTTCTCAAAAACTTAATCTCAGTCCTGCCTCCATCCATCTGCGCGGATTTTTGCGCTGGTCGAAGGTGTAATGGGAGCCGTTGAAGATATTATGGACGGTCAGGAAAAATTCGCTGTTCGTGCCCCCGGTGGAGTAAATTGTTTTGTTGATGTTTAAATCCCATATAACCGTGTTGTATTTTGCGTTATCCTCTTTTGCACGGTCCCACCATATATAGCTGCCGGCAAGCCGGGCTGATAATGACCTGTTGTCGTCATACCTGACGGCCAGATTGCAGGCATAGTTGTCTTCGGATGTCGTTTCCCCGAGATAAAGCCTTTTATGAACATATGCAAATCCGGTTTTAAGCGAGACAGCATTAAACGGCGCTGTCTTTATATCGAGTTCGATCCCGTCACGTTTTATATTGCCCTCGTTGACGTATAACGCGTTTTCAGTAGGAGGCGCAGCATCCACGAGGGCGTCATTCATGTTGTGATGGAAGACGGCGGCCTTGACGCGGAAATAGTCCGACACCCATGATTCCACGCCTGCCTGGTAGGACCATACCTTTTCCGGCTTCAGGTCCGGGTTGGGGTCAATATACAGCGCGCCGGATGTGTATATCAGGAGCGGTATGGTAAATCCCCTTGCCACGGATGCCCGGAGGATGGTCTGTTCGCCGAGTCTGTATGTGGCCCCGAGGCTCGGGCTTGTAAAGTCTCCGCTGATATTGTTGTGATCGAACCTGATGCCCGGCGTTATGGAGAATCTGCCGATAGTTATCGTATCATTGGCGAAGATCGCCCACTTTTCCATTGCCGGGGTTGTTTCGGAACTCTCCGGCGCTCCGAATGACTGCAGAAAACGTCCGGCCGTGATCGTCTGGTCGAGATGCCCATCGCTGATGTCAGCGCCCACAACCGCTGTATGCACTTTGTCTCTCCAGATGAGCTTGCCGCTGGCCCCTGTGGTTTCTTCGTCATAGACGGCATCCATGTACAGATCACCTGTAGCGAGTTCATTGTTGTTCTGCACGAATTTCTGTTTTAGAGTGTGGACGGATGCCTCGAGACTGAGGAATTCCGCAAGCTCTGCGGAAATGGACGCCGTTGCAAAAAAGGTGCGGCTTAAAGCAGCGGATGTCAGATCGACAGCCGGCATGTCGCCATAATTTATATGAGGCTCGTTGTACCCGGCGGTCAACACGAAATGTGTGCGCGGCGCGACGGAAATGCTGAACTTTGAGTATAAACTGTCGCTTTTGAAATAGCGCCCGTTTCTCAGGCCGCTGGAATACTGCCTGCCTGCCTGCAGGTAATAGCCGACATTTCCTGCCTTGCCCGAGACTTCAACGCTGTAATCCTGCGTGTTTCTTTCGCCGTATGAGGCGCCGACCGTGCCGCCGGGCCTGCTCCTGTTTCCCGCATCCTTTGTAACGACATTTATCACGCCTCCGAGGGATGAGCCCCACGATGATGATGCCGGACCTTTGATAATTTCGATATGCCGGATTATTTTCACAGGAATCGAATTCACCAGGGGTTTTCCGTTGTTCATCAGATTCCAGGGCACCCCGTCTATAAGCAGCAGGACGTGGTTTTCGTCGGAACCCTGGATGTATATATTGGCGTCGCTGCCGAAATCATGCCCGAAGAACTCAACGAACAGGCCCGTCGCCCTTTCCAGCACCTCGGCAAGCGTGTGGGCATTCATTTCTTCCATCTCCCTTGCAGTGATGACGGTGATATTCTCTGCAACCTGTGAGACGGGTTTCGGAGTCCTTGTCGGTGTAACGACAAGTTCATCCTCCTTATAGAACATCCGGAGAATCCTCATCTCTTCCTCGGACTGGGCAAAGGCGGATGCGGCGGAAAGCACAAATATTAAAGATATTAAAAAAAAGCCCGGTACCATTGCTTTCATGGCATATCCAAATATCAATACTCCGGTTTTCAGCGGACGGCTCCCTTATTATACATGTAATCCGGCTTAAGTTTACCTTCCAGCGGCATAAAGGCTCCGCCCGAGGGCGGAGGGTCCGGCGAAAATTTTACGCCTGTCTCTCCTGCCGGCTTATGCAACATTGAAAGTTTAATATATAATAAAAAAATCGGGAAAATAAATCCCGGTTGATGTTAACATTTTACAATGATTCGGGCTACAGTTTCTTTCAAAAGCAAGGCAGGTGCGGACCGATGCCGCGGGGGTGCCCGGCGGACGGTCCTTGAGAGACGGGGAATAAGGGGATTTGCATGCAGCGTGTTCATTATGCTGTCCGTTTTATTCTGCCGCGATATAGTTGTTGCCGCCGATATTGTTGCCGTGCAGAGCATTAATATTAAGCCGTACAATGATGCGCTGCATGGATTTAAGGAGGCGTGCAATTGCAATGTCAAACAATTTTTCGTCTCTGAACCGGAAGGAGAGGATATCCTGAAGGCGGTCCGTAAAACAGACCCCGCGGTTATTCTTGCAATAGGGATAGATGCGCTTAACAGGATCAAGAGCATCAAAAACGCGCCGATCGTTTACTTCATGATTCTCAATTCCCCGGTTGCTGCCCCCGGTGATAATATTACAGGTGTCAGCCTGTACATTAATCCGGAGAAACAGTTGTCCCTTTTAAAGATGGCCATACCGGATATCAGCACGATAGGTCTCTTATATAACCCGGCAAGGACGGGAGATTTTGTAAAGAGGCTCCGTGCCGCCGCTGAAAAAGCAGGTATCGTATTAATTGCAGGAGAGATTCAAAACCCGAAGGACGTCCCCGGGCTGTTGCAGTCTCTCAAGGGAAAGATAGACGCCTTCTGGATGCTGCCCGACATTACCGTTGTTACCTCTGAGACTGTCGAGCTCCTGTTCCTTTTTTCTTTCGAGAACAGGATACCCGTGATTACGTTTTCCGATAAATACCTTGAAATGGGTGCATTGATCTCGTTCGACATAGATGCCGCCGACATAGGCATGCAGGCGTGGGAAATAACTGAAAAGATTCTGTCGGGAATGGATGTAAGGAAAATTAAAGAAGCCGATGCGAGAAGGGCGGTTGTGACGGTAAACCGCAAGACGGCCAGGAAGCTGGGAGTAACCGTGGCCGGCGAATTTCTCAAGAGAGCGGGGCCGGTTAAAAGGTGAAAAAACCTGCAAGACCTGATCATGCCGGGAGCCATATGAGATTCTTGAGCTTTCTTAAATACAACCGTGAAAGTTTCGGTGCAAAGATATTCTATCTGTTTACAATCTTTCTTGTGACCTTTTACATTGCCTTCACGGCCTTTTTCATCTATTACCAGAGCAAGACGCTCAAGCAGAATCTCATATATGAGGGAAAAGAGTTTTCAAAGCATCTTGCCCAGAGTGCGCGGCTCGGCGTGTTTGCAGAGAGCGACGACCTGCTCAGAGACCCGGTGGAAGCCATTATGCAGAGCAAGGGAGTGATAATGGTGGAGGTCTTCAGTCTCGACGGGAGGGAACTCAGGGCGCTGAAAAGTGCTGAGAAGGCGGGAACGGACGCCGCCGGACCGCTGTACTTCAAAGATGATCGGCTTTTTCCCGGGGAGGAAATAATCGATATGTTCGTAAAATCCGGATCACCGCTGTATTTTGAGGGCCGCGACTGGATAGAATTCTGGTCCCCGGTTATGTCCGGGGAGACATATTCCGCTGAAGGATACTCTGAAGAAGAGGCGCTTTTCTTTGAAAAAGACTCAACCGGCAGAAAGGATAATCTGATCGGCCTCGTCAGGATCATATTCACTACCGAGCACATGAGAAACAGCCTGAAAGACCTGCTCCTGAAAAGTATTTTCATCCCGGTTGTCTTTATAATTCCCGGATGGGTCATAGCATATTTTATAGTCGGGGGGATAACAAGGCCGCTCGGCAAGCTGACTGAAGGAGTCAAGGAGATAGAGACCTCCGGGTCTTTCAGAAGTATACCGGTTGAGACAAAGGATGAGATAGGCAGGCTTGCAACAGCCTTTAATGATATGGCCGCGTCATTGCAGAAAAGAGAGGTGGAAAAGCAGCAGCTTGAAGAACAACTGAGACACTCACAGAAAATGGAGGCGATCGGAACGCTTGCGGGGGGTATAGCACATGACTTCAACAATACACTCAGCACGATACTCGGCTATGCACATCTGTTGCAGAAGAGAGTCGGCAGGGAAGAACCGGCAAGCAGGTATCTGGATCATTTGCTGTCATCCGCCAGAAAAGCGGCGGTCTTCATACAGGGTCTTCTTACATTCAGCAGAAAAGAGGTTTACAATCCCAGCCCGGAAAACCTGAATGACATCATCAGAAACGCAAAGGGGATTCTGGAGAGGTTTTTAGGGGAGGATATAGAGCTGAAGGTCGAGCTTTCAGATGAGGATCTGATTATAATGACCGACGCCGGCCAGATAGACCAGGTCCTGATGAATCTCGCCACAAACGCAAGGGATGCCATGCCCGAGGGAGGCTCACTGACTGTAGCCACGAGTTCGGCCGAGCCGGATAAAAAGTTCCTGTTGTCCTCCGGCGGGGCAGAACACCGCAGGTTTGCGATGATAACCGTTACGGATACAGGAAGAGGCATGGACGAACATGTAAGAGAAAGAATATTCGATCCGTTTTTTACAACCAAGGAAATCGGCAGGGGAACAGGTCTCGGGCTCTCCATGGTATACGGCATAGTCAAGCAGCACAAAGGCTATATAGATGTTATCACCGGACCGGGCATGGGAACAACGTTTAAAATCTACATTCCCCTCAGCGGCCCGGCGAATGAGAAAAAAGAAACGGTCTCCCCGGCAATGCCCAGGCGCGGCTCGGAAACAGTGCTTGTGGCGGAGGACGATGAGGACCTGAGGAGGCTTACGGCGGTCATACTCGAGAAAAACGGTTACAATGTCATAGAGGCCGCAAACGGAGAGGATGCCGTCCGGAAATTCATGGAAAAGCAGGACGATGTTGAATTCCTCCTGCTTGATGTGGTCATGCCGGCGAAGAACGGCAAAGAGGTATATGAGGAAATAAAAAGTATGAAACCCGGTATCAAAGCGCTCTTCATGAGCGGTTATTCCATCGAGGAACTGAACAGGAAGGGATGCTATGAAGAAGGGATAAATTTCCTGTCAAAACCTTTACTGGCGGAAAAGCTTGTAAGAAAGATAAGGGAGATGCTGGATAAACCTTAATGTTGCATAAGCCGGCAGGGGAGAACGCTCACAGGATGTTTACGTATTCATTGTCCATTGCACGGCGTGCAGGAACAGATTGCGGGAGTCATCAAAGTTCATTTTCTTCTTGATATGGTCTATGTATGTTTCAACGGTCTTGACGCTGAGATTTAATTCTTCGGCGATCCTGCGCGTCTTCAATCCCTTGCCAACGAGCTGAAACACTTCCAGTTCCCTGTTGCTGAGAAGCTCGACCGGGGAGGATGGAGCTTCTATCTTCTTCCTGGCGACGAATTTATGGAGCAGTCTTGTCCCCAGCTTTTCGCTGATGAATATGCCGCCGTTCATGATTTCCTTCATCGCCTCCGCAACCTTTTCCGGGGGCTCCTGTTTCATGATATAACCCCTGGCTCCGGCCTTGAGGCATCGTTCGGCGTATATTGATTCGTCATGCATGGAAAGCGCAAGAATCGCCAGGCCGGGATAATTGTCCGAGATGTCTTCGATCAGCCTTATCCCGCTGCTGTGTCCGAGGGAGATGTCGACGATTATAATGTCGGGCCCGTACTTTTCAATGGCCTGCAATGCCTGTGGAATATCGCCCGCGTCACCGCATACCGCAAAGCCGGTCTCCTGATTGATAAGCTGCGTAAGCCCCTGGCGCACAATCGGGTGGTCATCGACGATAAGCACTTTGTATTTTGTTTTTTTGTTTTTCCGGCTGCTCATGATATTTTCAACACAGGGAAGCCCTTGCAAAAGTCCTCTGTCTGTCGCCTACAGCGAAGGGAGAGGTCTTATACCCCGTCGATACCAAAAGACTTCTCCCTCCGGTCGAAATGACACATGCAGGCATTTTCACACTTTTGCAAGAGGCTCCTCTGCACGTTTATGGCGCATTAAGGTTAAGGTAGATTTTATTAGATATATGCCGGCAAAAGCAAACCCTTCAGGCGGCGAAAGAACCTCCCGCCTCACGTGGATTGTTTCTTCGCGAACGCGGAATCTTCCGGCGTCCCGGTTTTCCCGGAATTATCCGGGAAGACACACGTGACCACCGTGCCTTTTCCGGCATTCTGCCGTACATCAAAAGATGCATTGATGATCCCGGCCCTGTGACGCATGATTTTAAGCCCCATTCCGTTGGCGCCGTCCGGATTTCCGGAGATGCCGACGCCGTTGTCTTTTATCGACATCGTGATTTTGCTGTATTTTCTTGCAAGGCTGATTTCGATGTAATCCGGCTTGCCGTGTTTCACGGCATTGGTTACAGCCTCCTGGGCAATACGGTAGAGCTGTACGATTGCAGCTTTATTATGCACAAAGACGGGCTTGTCGCATCTGAAAACGCATGGTATCCCGAACATCTTCTCATTATTCAGCGCGAGTGTTTCAAGTGCCGCCATGAGACCTTCCTTGTCCATTTCCACGGGTGAAAGCCCCTTTGACAGGCGGCTGACCTGTTCTTTTGCCTCTGCTATAAGCATCGATATCTCGGCCGCCTCCCGGGCTTCCTCGAGAGAGCTTTTCTCCAGTTTGCGCTCCAGCCCCCAGTTTTTAAATGATATGCCTGTAAGGAGTTGTCCGAGGCCGTCGTGTAATTCGTATCCGATACGCCGGCGCTCCCTCTCTTCAATTTCAAAGATGGCCTTTTCGAGGTTTTTGCGCTCCGTGATGTCCCTGATCACCCCGAACATGCAGGCCGGCTTGTTGCGTTCATCGCAACTGATTTGCCCCTCATCGTGCAGTACGCGCTCTGTGCCGTCATGCAAGACTATGCGATACTCGACATTGTATTTTGTCTTTCTGGCAAGAGCCTTTTTGAAAATTTCAGTAACACGCCTCCGGTCTTCGGGGTGAATGAAATCCACATATTTTTTGAAGTCAGGCCTGAATTCCGCGGGGTCGACTCCGAAAATAAGATATGTGCCGTGAGACCATGATAATTCATCTTTTCGGGTGTCCCACGTATAATTCCCTATCCCGGCGATACGCTGGGCTTCGGCAAGGCTTGCCTCGCTTTTCCGCAATGCATTCCGGGCATCTATTAATTTTTGTTCTGTATTTAATTCATTTAATACCCGTCTGAGGACTGTTGGAAGCAGTTCCAGTATACCTTTTTCCTTGATTATGTAGTCCATGGCTCCGAGCTTCATCAGCTTAACGGCGGTCTTCTCATCACCGTGTCCGGTCATGATCACGAACGGCACCTTGAGATTCTTCCGGTTGAGTGTCAGTATGATGTCCTCGGCGGTCATATCAGGCAGAAGGTAATCCAGCAGCAGGATGGCTCTCGTATTTTCAGCAGCGAGTTTAAGAGCGCGGGCCCCTGTGGGAACTCCCCTGGCGGAAAAACCTTCTCTTATGAGGGTCTTCAGGATCAGACGATTAAGCCCCTCGTCGTCTTCAACAACTATGACGGTCCGGAGGGCATCTCCCGTCTTTTCAACGCAGTTATTGTCGTTTGGGACGGAATTCATATGATTTGTACAAATTCGTCGGGCCGGCAAGATATCCCGGGCGATTTATATCCCATGCTTTTGAAAGTCTGCTGCAATGTTCAAAAATATACAGGTTTCGCGGTTACAGAATTTTTCAATAATTTTATCGAATATAGTTTCCAAAAGCAAGGGAGAAGCCGGTCAACAGGCATCCCGGTGCTTCGGCCTGTCGCTCAAGGTCATCAGGAGGCGCAGAGTCGGTTTCGCCTGACAGGGGCGACATGGACGTCAGCGGCTGAAAATCAGGGAGGCCGGTCCCGATCCCTTGTTTTGTGGAAATTGTTCATCAGGGAATTCTTTAAGCTGCT
>JALSHG010000073.1 GCA_026982355.1 Thermodesulfovibrio sp. | reverse complement strand
GCCTTTTTCATTACCACGATGGTCCTGTCAAAGGTTTTCCTGTCCACAGGGAATGGTGTTCCGTCCTTGCCGCCGTGCGCAAAACTGTATCGCGCGGGATCGGAGTAGCTCGGAGGTTTCCCGTAAATCAGCTCTGATACAAGGCTCAGCGCCCTTATTGTCCCGGGGCCCACCCCCTGTATGGCCAGGAGTGACTCGAAATCCGCCGGCTGCCTCTCATAGGTTTTTATGAGAGTGCCCCTGAGCCGGGCGGGATTGATGTCGGAGCCTGTTATGTTGTGTCTTTTTGTAAGTTCCAGGATATTAACGGACTTTATTTCCCGCAGAAGCCTGTCCGGCTCTGTCTTCGCCAGCTCAACGGATACCCGCCTTGCCCCTTCGCTGCGTGCATCCACCATGTTCAGCGATGCCTGTCTCGTATCGCAGCATACCGCCTTGTGGGGCTCCACGACGAAGTCCTTTACATCGTCCCCGAGCCAGTGGTACCTGCGGGCCATCCTGTTCAGCGGATTCATGCCCTGCTGCACCACGGCCCAGTGCATGTTTCTTGTAAAGAGAAACACGTGGTGATAGAGCTGATACCCGTCCTGTACAGCGGTGTTGTCCACCTTGGCGGACAGCCTGCTGGCATATACAAGCCGCCGCGGTTCAAACGAGTGTTTTTCCCCGTAAGACTCTATTTCACCGGGCGTTTTTCTTGATGTGGAGCCTTTTCCGCCGGCTATGAATATCCCTATGTCGCTTTCAAGCCCCCTGATCCCCTCCTTTGCAGCGCCGAGCACGGTCGTTGTCAGTCCGCTGGAGTGCCAGTCAAAACCGAGTACGCAACCGAATGCCTGGAACCAGAACGGGTCTGAAAACTTCTTTAAGATTTCTTCGGGGCCGAACTCGGATGCAATGGCCGCCAGAATCTCCCTTGCGAGCATGGACATCCGGCTGAAAAGCCAGCGGGGGGCCTTCCCGTAATGAAGGGGCAGGGTTGCAAGGCCTGTGCGGGGCATGGCTGTATTATACCAGAAATTGCAACAGTTCACCCCTGTCTGCGCGTAACGCACGGGCAGGCGGAGAGGGCGTTGAACTATTGCGGTATGATATGAATCATAATAATATTCTCTTATAGTGTTATAATATGATTAAATATGCTTGATATAATGGCCGTTTTTTTCCGGAAAGGCTGCGTACGGGAAAGCGGCTGAGAGAAAGGAGAAACACGATGAAAAGAGCAAAAGGCACGAGTATCGCGGTGCTGATCGCGGTCTTCAGCATTGCAACGCTTGCAATAGCAGGCAGCCAGCCGAAGTATCCCGTAAAAGGAAGGCACAAGGGCGGAGACGTTACGCCCAGGCAGGCGTACGAGATGCTCAAAAAGGATCCCGAAAACACCTTCCTGGTGGATGTAAGGACCCGTTACGAATACCAGGATGTAGGGCATCCCGTAGGTGCATACAACATCCCTTGGCTGTTCAGCACCACGAGGGCTACAAAGAGGGGTTACGCAAAGGTGCTTAATAAAAATTTCTGCAGGGACCTGAAGGCCCGTTTCAACCCCGAGACCGACACACTTTTACTGCTGTGCCGCAGCGCGCAGAGGACGGTCGCGGCCTCCACCGCCGCCGTGGATTGCGGATTCAGGGAAGACAGGGTGTTCAACGTGCTGGCCGGTTTCGAAGGTGACAAGGTCAGGGACAGGAACAGCCCTTACTACGGAAAGCGGAGGATCGCCGGATGGCGCCTTGAGGGGCTGCCGTGGACATACAGGATGGATCCGGAATACATGTACCTGCCGGACCTGCAGAAACAGGATCCGGGATATGGGAAATGATTTCCGGCAGACACGTTGCTATTAACATCAACGTGTTATATTATAGAACCGACCGACGGTTCAGCCCGCCTCCCCGCAGCAGGGGGGGGGAGGGCTGGCTCAGCGCGGAAAGGAGATCATGAATGCCGGAGATAAAAAGCCGTGAGGCCAAACCCATTCCCGGAGTCGAGTACTCGGAGATTCGCATTCCCGACGAGCACTATCTCGGCACCGGCGAATTCACGACCGTTATCGAGCCCGGGGCCCTGTCCAGGATAAACCCCATAATCAGCAATGTCATGAACGAGCCCTATTTCCTGTTGATAGTAAACATCAACCTCGGGATCGACCAGGTAACCGCCCTGCTCGGCAAGATGCACGAGGAACCGCCTGTTTCCAGAAAGGTCTTTGCCGTCCCAAAGGACATCAGGATAGAAGACGCCAATGATTTCACCGTGAGCTTCAGGGAGTGGGAAATCACCGGAATGCGACTTAACGGGGATAATCTGCCGGTAGTGGAATAAAATCGATTTACTTCCTCTTCAATGCCTCTTCAACCGTCTTTATGGCGCAGAACTCGCCGCACATGCTGCATACCTGCGCTTCTGCCGGCGGGACCTCCGAGCGCCGGCTTTTAACCTTTTCAGGATTGAGGGACAACTCTATCTGGCCGTTCCAGTCAAGGGCCTTTCTCCTGCGGGCCATCTCCCTGTCAATATCCATGGCGCCCCTGACCCCCTTTGCAATATCGGCGGCGTGGGCTGCAATCCTTGACGCGATAACCCCTTCCCTGACGTCTTCAATGTCCGGCAGCCTGATATGCTCCGAGGGTGTCACATAGCAGAGGAAGTCGGCCCCCGCGGCCCCTCCGACGGCCCCTCCTATGGCGGCGGCAATGTGGTCATAGCCCATGGCTATGTCCGTTACAAGGGGGCCGAGCACATAAAACGGCGCACCCCTGCATATCTCTTTCTGCATCTTTATATTCAGCTCCACCTGGTCGAGGGGCACATGGCCCGGGCCCTCTATGATTACCTGCACCCCTGCCTCAAGGGCCCTGTCCCTTAATTTGCCAAGGGTTAAAAGCTCGTCCATCTGCGTCCTGTCCGTGGCGTCGGCCAGACATCCGGGCCTGGCTCCGTCTCCGAGGCTCAGGGTGAGGTCATATCTGCCTGCTATCTCAAGAAGCCTGTCGTAGTATTCATAGAGGGGGTTTTCCCTGTCATTGTATATCATCCATTCAACGAGAAACGCCCCGCCGCGGCTGACGATATCAAGTATCCTGCCGTCTTCCCTCAGGGTCTCAATGGTCTTTCTTGTCAGTCCGCAGTGCACGGTTATAAAATCAACCATGTCTTCGGCATGACCTTCGATGGCGTTGAACAGGTCATCAACTGTCATCTTCGCGATAGAGCCTTTTTCCTCCGCAGCCCTTGCCACTGCCTCGTAAATGGGAACCGTCCCGACCGCTATCGTGGACCTCCCGATCAGCATTTTCCTTATTTCCTTGATACGCCCGCCGGTTGAGAGGTCCATCACCGCATCAGCGCCGTATTTTATCAGCACATCCAGTTTTTCCCTCTCTTCGTCCAGCGATACCCTGTCCCTTGATGTCCCTATGTTGGCGTTTATCTTGGTCTTAAGACCCTTCCCGATACCGAGCGGCTTTATGTCATGATGGATATTCCTTGTAATAACCGTAAGGCCGGATGCGATGTCTTCGGAAAGCTGTTCCGGCCCGATCCCCTCCCGGGCCGCCACCTGCTTCACCTCATCCGTGATCACGCCTTTCCTGGCAAGCTCGATCCTTGTATGCCGTAAATTTCTGGTCATGATTTCTCCGTTAATAAAGTTAACTCCTCAGCCTTCCTGCGGATGTCCGCCGCTCCCAGTATCCCTGATATCATAGCGACCCCGTACGCACCCGCGGCCCGTACTTCCCTTATTCTGCGGCCTCTTACCCCGCCGATTGCAAATACCGGGATGCCCACCGCACTGCAGACCCTTTTCAGCGTATCCAGCCCCGCAGGGGGCCCGTATTTCAGTTTCGACGGCGTCCTGTAAACAGGCCCGAGGGTTATAAAATCAGCTCCCCCGTTCTCAGCCTCCCGCGCCTCTTTCAGGGAATGCGTCGAAACACCGATCAGCAGTTGTCCCCCCACCGCGTTTCTGACGGCACGGACGGGGATACTCTGCTGCGTGAGATGCACGCCGTCCGCGCGGACGGCAAGCGCCACGTCAAACCTGCCGTTTATAAAGAGCCGCGCCCCGTATTTTTCCGTCAGGGACCTCATCCTGTACGCCAGTTTCAGCAAATCCCGTGTGGCCAGGTCTTTTTCCCTGAGCTGCACGGCCCTCACCCCGCCGCTTAAGGCCTTGCCGACAGCGGACAGCAGGCCGCGCGTTGCGCCCTGCGGGTTGCGAGTGTCCGGCAACCGCATCCTGTCGGTTACGAGGTACAGCCTGAAGTCTACAGGGCCGGGCCGCACAACCCCCTCACAGCATTCCCTCTATGGGACTGCTTGCCGTGGCGTAGAGCTTTCTCGGTATCCTGCCGGCCCTGTATGCCAGCCGGCCCGCCATCACGGCATGCTTCATGGCCGCGGCCATTGCAACGGGGTCATCCGCGCCTGCTATTGCGGTATTAAGCAGCACCGCATCACATCCGAGCTCCATTGCGACCGCTGCGTCGGAGGCAGTGCCCACACCGGCGTCGACAATAACCGGGGTGGTTGCCTGCTCGAGAATGATTTTTATATTGTAAGGGTTTCTGATCCCGAGCCCCGAGCCAATGGGCGCTGCAAGCGGCATCACGGCGGCGGCCCCCGCATCCACCAGCCTGCGGGCCATAACAGGGTCGTCGTTTGTATACGGGAGCACGATAAAACCCTCTTTGGCCAGAATCTCCGTCGCCTTCAGGAGCCCCGGCGTATCGGGGAAAAGGGTCTTTTCATCCCCTATCACCTCAAGCTTTACAAGATCGGACACCCCTGCCTCGCGCGCAAGCCTCGAGTACCGCAACGCATCCTCCACAGTGTAGCAGCCCGCGGTGTTGGGAAGTATCTTGTATTTCCCGGGATCAATATAATCAAGAAGGTTCTCCGAGTCCCTGTTGAATATATTCGTCCTTCTGACGGCCACGGTCACCACATCGGCGCCGGAGGCCTCGACGGCCCTTGCAGTCTCTTCAAAGTTCCTGTATTTCCCGGTACCGACCCACAGCCGGGATTTGAATTCAATCCCCCTGATTACAAGTTTATCATCCATGTTTTCTCCTTTTCCGGCAATAATTCAGCATCCCCTCCCCACAGGTGGGGCGGAGACCTGATGAGTGTATCCCTCTTCGGCGAAGCAGCGGCATTGCTTTATCCACCACCCACAAAGTTCACGATCTCCACGCTGTCGCCGTCTTTAAGCACGTGCGTGTGAAAATCATCCTTCCTGATGATCCTGAGGTTGACCTCCACGGCCACCCTCGCAGGCTCTATCCCCAGGCATTCAAGAAGCCCTTTGACGGTCAGGCCATCTTTCAGTTCGGTTCCGTTGCCGTTGATCGTCAGTTTCATGGCTATATATGAATGTCCCTTGCACCTGCCTCAATACGCCTGAACTTCCCGGAGAGGCCGTTTGTGCTTTTCATGATTTCCCGTTGCAGAAATTCCCTCAGCCGGTCCCTTACATCCGCAGGCGCGCAATCCTCCACGTATTCCTTAAGGGACAGCAGGGCGTTTTCCCGGCAGAAATTCCTCATGGCCTCGCTCTGCGCGAGATGCCTGAATGTCCCGCCGCTCCTGCCTTCCCTGTAGCAGGCCGTGCACAGGCTCGGCACGAGCCCGAGGTCCGCGATCTTCTCGATCACCGCCTCCAGGCTCCGCTTGTCTCCTGTCTCAAACTGCTCGGTGTCCCCGCCTTCGACATAGCCCCACGGGCTTGTCTTCGATCCGGCCGAGACCTGTGAGGCCCCGGTTAAAAGCAGTTCGTCCCTGAGTTCAGGGGCCTCCCTTGTGGAGACCACGATCCCCACATACGGCAGGGCCAGCCTGTAGATTGCGACAATCTTTCTGAAATCATGATCCGACACCCTGTATTTCCGGTGATCCAGCTTCGATCCCTGCGCGGGCTGGAGCCTCGGGACGGAGACGGTGTGAGGACCGAAGCCGTATTTGCTCATCAGCCTGCGGCTGTGGGCAATCAATGCGGCCACCTCCCACCTCCAGTCATACAGGCCGAGCAGCACGCCCATCCCCACGTCTTCAAACCCTGCCTCCACAGCCCTGTCCATGACACTGATGCGCCACTCGTAATCCGCCTTTGCCCCGGAGGGGTGCAGATGCATGTATGACGGCAGGTGATACGTCTCCTGGAAGCACTGGTAGACCCCGATACCGCAGGATTTCAGCCTCCTGAAGTCCTCCACGCTCATGGGAGCGGTGTTTGCATGCAGGATGCGTACGGCGGTCCGGCCGTAAATCGCGGCGGCGACCTTCTCGAAATAATCAATACCCGTGCGCGCGGGATGCTCGCTAGCAACAAGGAGCAGCCTCCTGTAACCCTTATTTGCCAGGAGGGAGGCCTCTTCAACGGCCTCTTCAACCGACAGGGTCTTCCTCACGGCCTCCCTGTTGCCGGCCCTGAAACCGCAGTAGAGGCAGTTGTTCATGCACTCGTTGCTCAGGTAAAGGGGGGCGAACAGGACGATCCTCTTTCCGTAAACCTTTTCCTTCACCCTTCCCGCAGCTTCAAATATCTCGGCCCACATATCCTCATCCCTCAACTCCAGAAGGGCGGAGACCTCCTGGAGGGTCAGCACCTCCAGATCAAGGGATTTGGCGATGATGTCCCTGATACGGGCGGGATCCGTGTCAACACATTGCAGTTTCATTTCCCTCCAAAATAAAAAAACCGTATTCCCTGGGCGCAGTATATTCCGGGAATACGGTAAACTCTCTTTATTCCCTTTCCTTCGCCGGTATTATCCGGTTCAGGTTCAGAGGGTCTTCCCGGCTTCCCGGGAACTCTCAGGCTTATGCCTCCCCTAGGGTAATTTAAAGTATACTCCTTCAAAAACAGGCATGTCAAGCAGCGGCAATTCACAACCGTCGCGGAAACGTCAAAGTCGAAGCAGCCGGGCAGGGCCGGTTTTTCCGGTGAGAGAGACGCAAGCCTTTGGCCTTGCGAGGCTCCGGGATTTGCGGAAGCCTCTCCATAAGCGCATCGGCACGTTTTAAAGACCGTTCCATAGGCATTGAGCTTCAATGCGGCGGAGCGACTCATTATCAGGTGCGGCTTTTATCTATGAGGCATGGCGCATTGCCCTGTTTATAACACAGGCCGAGGGGAAAAATCCGGTCGCCTGTAATCTTGACGCGGTCCCGGGGAGTTGCAAACAGGATGCCGCGGTTACTTGGGAAGGATGAAATAGAAGTTGTTCCCGTACTCCGTAGGCTCATAACCCACAACCCCGCCGTGTATCTCAACCGCATTTTTGATAAAAGACAGGCCGTGTCCCGTGCCCGGCTTGTCCCGGGCATTGCTGCCGCGGTATTTTTCATCAAACAGCTTGTCCCTCTCTTCGGGGGGGATATGAGGACCGGTGCTGAAGACGTTGAACTTTACGCCGTCCCTGCCCGGGCCGAAGAAATCCTTGATGATCTCATGGCCGTATGATATGTATTTTTTCCTTTCGCCGGAAGCGGTGACTATCTCCTGAGTGTATTTCACGGCGTTTGAGAAGAGATTGGCATAGACCTGGGCCATCAGGCCCACATCCACAACGGTGATAATCTCGGCATCGGGGATGCCGCTGAAGCGGTCGTCCACCGCGATGCCCATTTCCTTCAACTGCTCCAGATAACGCTCAAGCTGGGGCTGGACAACATCCTTTTTCATGTTGCACGGCTTGGTCCGGAGGGTCAGACGCCCCTGGTCGAAATGGCTTTTACGGAACAGCGTCTCGATGAACAGGCTCATGTTTTTATAGTGTTTCTCAATATTTTCCAGCTCCCCGGTCAATCCCTGGTTGATGTCGGCCAGTTCTTTGAGATAATTCTTCATACATGCCTCGTCACACTTGCCAGCGGTCGACTTCTCGAAAAATTCCCTTTCCATTTCTATGTTTTTCTCTATCTTTCTCCTGAGCCCGCGGAGAAAGAGCTTGTAGACCATGTTGGGGACTATAATGTTGTGCTCAATGTCCACCACGAGGGAGCGGATAAAATTCAGATGCTCGATATTCTTCTCAACCAGAAACCTGTTGTGTATGTTGAAGCCTATGCGGTTTGCATACTTCTGAAAAAACAGCTCGCGGTGTTCCCCGATATCCATGACCGGGTATATCTCGAGCAGCCCGAGGACGTCATCCTTGACCTCAAAGGGCAGTTTCTCGATCAGCGGCTCCTTGCCCCGGATGGTCAGCACGAGGCTGTCCCTTTCGGTATAGTAGGGCTTCCCGGCCGGTTTCATGAAGTCGGGTGGCGGTGTTTTCAATTCATATTTCCCGTCCTCCGTCTTTGCCATCAGCTCCAGCTTGTTGGTCTTGGGATCGACTACGTAAAGGCATGCCTCCAGACTAAAAAAACTCTTGGGGATTGCAACGCATAAATTATAGAAATCCCCGATGCCGTCGAATTCCTGCGCCAGATCAAAGAATGTCTTTAAGGCGTCGTTTTCCTTCTGCGTGAAATTATACTTCAGGTAGTCTCTTTTTTTGCCCTCGATCCGTTCCAGTATATATTTCATATCTTGCATATTGTTCAAACCATCCGGAAGAAGTCGGTACTATTATACAATCTTTGCCCACTCGCCGCCTTACAGCGGCATAAAAACACCGCCCGCGGGCGGGGGGAATCCCGAAGGTTTTACGCCGGACTCTCCTGCCCGCTTATGCAACATTAAGGTCTGCATAAATCATACCACACCCGCTCCGACGGCATCGGCTGTCATCTTCTCGGCTGTTTCAAACACGGCCCTCTTTTCATCCTCTGTCCGGGCCTCGATATAAAACCGCACCTTGGGCTCGGTGCCCGAGGGCCTTATCATGAGCCACGAGCCGTCGTCGAACACGAGCTTTGTGCCGTCCACGGTGATGACGTCTTTCACCATCCTCCGCCTTCCGCCTATTTCGAGGGTCGTTCCTTTCCCGTACCGTTTCCTGATAACCGAGAGACGTTTTTCCAGCTCCTCTCCCGCGAGCGAGCGGTCCACCGCAATGCCGGAACGGTCGGGATAGTAATACCCGTACTCATCCATGATGTCTTTCAGGTAACCGCTCAGGTTCTTCCCTGTCACGGCCATCATCTCCACGGCGAGCAGAAGCCCGAACAGGGCATCCTTTTCAAGGGTGTGGTTATAGCCGGATATGCCGTCCGATTCTTCAAAGACAACTATGGCCCTTTCTTTTGCCGTCCTCAGCATGTAAGGCCTGAAGTTTTTAAACCCGACCTTTGTCTCCCTGACCGGCACCCCCAGCTTCCCGGCAATGGCATTGACAAGGTTGCTTGTCCCGACCGACTTTACCGCAACACCGTGGAACCCCTTGTGGACATGCAGAAAATGCAGGGCCATGGCGCCGAAATAATTCATGGGTATCTGCATTGCGGCGTCGGCATAGCGTATGCGGTCGCCGTCCGGGTCCATGATAACGCCGAGCCGGAATTCCGCATTGCTCCGGGCAAGGACCTCCGTTACCCCTTTCATGTTCTTCTCCGAGGGCTCCGGCGCCACACCGCCGAACAGGACATCGTCTTCGGTGCGGAGGTAGCGCAGCTTTCCGCTTTCGCCTATTATCCGCTGTATCCGCCCCCTTGTGGCGCCGTGGACATTGTCGATACAAATGATGCAGTCCTCCCTGTCGATGAAATCGCGTATCTTCCCGATGTCCAGGGTCTTCCTCTCGTTTACGTACCTGATATAAAGGCCGGTGAGGTCACACCTTTCAATGTGCCCCGGAGGAACCGGAGGGAGCAGGGGGGATTCGTTCATCATCTCATTGGCTGTCTCCTGAATTCTCGTTGTGATCTCCGGCCCTGCGGGACCGCCGTCTGAGGGGTTGAACTTGAAGCCGCCGTAGTTTGCAGGATTGTGTGAAGGCGTCAGATTAATCGAGCATGCGGCATGCAGCATCTCAATGCCTGCAGAAAACTCGGGCGTGGTCGCCTCGCCGGCATACCACGTTTTTATACCCTCCTTCTGAAGGAGGCCGATCACTTCTCTTGCGAATTCAGGGCCTAGGAAGCGGTTGTCATGGCCGACAATCACGCCCCTTTTCCGTATCTCGTCAAAACCGGAGACCCCCATTGCCCTCGTAACCGCCGGGTCATTCTCCCTGAACATGCGTATGACGGCGGCGGTCACTATTCTTACATTGTTGAATGTATAATCCGTGCCGATCTCGCCCCGCCATCCTGACGTGCCGAAAACAACCTTTGCAGGCGCGGTGTTTTCCCGCGCAAACCCTTCTATAACGGACAGCAGCCCGCGGTTCGTCGAAACATCCGACAATATGGCCTTCCAGCAGGAAGCGGCGTCTTCAAATCCCTGAATCATATATTCCTCCAGTGAATTTCAAAGTGGTACGGAAATATTATAGCACCTAAACCTTACAGCGGCATAAAAATACGCCTGGGGGCAGTGGAGTCCTGCGTAAAACCTCCGGACTCCACTGCCCGCTTATGCAACATTAAGGTTAAGGGATAATATCCGTGTGCATCCATATATAGAGAGAGTTTCTCAGGTTCAGGGTCAGATTTTCACCTTTCTCCAGACGGCTATCACCTTTCCCATTATCCTGCAGCTCCTGCCGAGTTTGATTGCCGGATATTCGGGATTCTCGCTTACCAGGAAGGTCTTTGGGCCCCTTTTGTGATATCTTCTGACTATCGACTCCCCCCATTCGTCGTTCACTACAATCACGTCTCCATCCGTTATATCCCCGCGCGGTACGAAAATCACATAGTCGCCGGCCCGGATTGCAGGGGACATGCTTTCCCCCTTCACTATGAGTGAAAACGCCCCGCGGGGCACATCCGGGAGGCTGATGTACTCGGCGATCTCTTCGGAAACGCGCTCGGGGAACCTGCCGGGAACCTTCCTGAGTACCGGTGTGCGTGTCAGTGGCTTTGCCGCTGAAGGAGACCGCTCTTCGTCATCCTCGCCTTTGCCCGAAAGCAGCCAGCCGGGGTCGCATTCCAGTATTTTAGCCATACGGTTAAGCAGGGCCGCGTCCGGCGTCCTGTGCCCCCGTTCGTACCTGTTCAGGGTGGGATAGGTGATGCCGAGCATTCTGGCGAGCTCTCCCTGGGTGATGCCCGCACTTGTTCTTGCTTTTTTTATTCTTATGCTCAACCGGGTAGCCATCAGGTTAAATTTTACTTGACAATGATTTAGCCGTTTGTTTATGATTTCTGTATACGCGGATAATCATTTCATCGGGATCAGGATAAAGAGGGGATGGGCTGAAAGTAATGATATTGGCAATCCTGTACAATATCGGGTGGGCTCGCCCTATCGGATTTTCCCTCTCCGGCCTTAAGCTCCGGTCCGCCGGGGGATCGGATGAATGGCATACGGGCCGGACGGTTTGCAGGCCGGGGACGGGTATGCACGGACGTATTGTCGCTGGATATTCGGTTGAAAAGCACATTGTACCTCGGGAGCATCAGGGCATTGCCCGGTGCTTCTTTATCAGGGCGGGGGCGCCGGCAGCCCCTGCCCTGCATGCTATACATTGTATATTTTTTTGACATGGGCGTCAACGCCGCGCCGGGAGACAACAATTCACAAGGGGAGGAATATTATGTCCGGGACAGCGAGAATCCTTGTTGTAGACGATCATCCGGAACTGCTGGAGTTTCTCAGACATACGTTAAGGAACAGGTACGCCGTTGCCACAGCGGTGGGCGTGCAGGAGGCGCTCAGGCACCTGTCCGACTATTCAGTCAACCTTGTCCTGCTTGACTTCAAAATGCCCGGGGCAAAGGGCGCAAGCGCCCTGAGGGAGATAAAGACGAAATGCGCTGATACCGAAGTCATTCTGATGACTGCATATGCGCCCGTTGAGGTCATACAGGAAGCCTTCAGGCTGGGTGCATTTGCATTTCTTATGAAGCCATTTGACGTTGATAACCTTATTAATACCATAGAGGAAGCGCTGAGGAACCAGTCCCTGGGCAGGACACTGAATCCGGGCGGGATAAGACGTTCGGTTTAGGGGAGCGGCGGTCCGATTGCGTACTTCCCCGGATTTCAACCATGAGCGGAATCGAAAAACTGGTCACAGACGTTTTGCATGATGTAAACTGGCTTATCGAGCCGCATGACAGCTTCGTGGAACTAATCGAGATAAACGGCAACCGCGTGGTAATCAGGTGCGTCGGTCACTGTGCGGGGTGTGAAAGTGACTGCATAAGCGTCGCCTTCAGGGAGCGTATCCCTGATATTGAGCTGGTCGTCAAATAACGCCGCCGGGGCAGTGGAGACTGTTCAGGCAACATTGAGCATAACGAGCTCTTTAAGGGCGGTTATGAACTTTTCCGATGTGTTCAGTGCCTCGCATCTTTTAAGATTCACGCCGTATTCCGCCGCGATATCCCTGTAGAGTATGTCTATCTCGTAGAGCGTTTCGATATGGTCGGATACAAAACTGACCGGCACAAGGAACAGGTTTTTACAGCCGCTCACGGCAAGCCGCTCAATGGTCTCCTCCGTGGAAGGCCGGAGCCACTTGACCGGTCCGACCCTGCTCTGGAATGAAAGGTCCCATCTTATGTCCCGGATATTATACGGGGCGGACGAGAGTCTCCTGTTAACTTCCCCGACCGTGCACTTTATGTGGTCGAGATAAGGGTCGCCTGACTTGATGAGGGATTCGGGAAGACCGTGGGCGCTGTAGACAATGTGGAAATCTTTGTCCCCGAAACCTGCCGTGCCCCTGGCGATTAATTCCGCAAGGGCATCTATATAGGCCGGGAAATCATACCATCTGTCGATGTATCTGACGCTGAGGCCCGTGTCCGTTACCTGTTTCCTGAACTCGTTGATGGTGGAGCCCGAGGTTGCCTTTGAATAATGCGGATAAAGGCTGAGCGCCGTTACATGCCTGATGCCTTCACCGACAATGTCCCGGACAATGTCTTTTATGTAGGGATGCCAGTAGCGCATGCCGGTAAAGACCTTGAAGCGTGAACCGTCAAGCGCTTTTTCGAGCGCGGCTGCCTGGGCCTTTGTGATATCCAGTATCGGTGATTTGCCCCCTATACGCCTGTACATCTCTTCCGTCTTTTTTGAGCGGAGCCTTGATATCAGCCACGCAACGGGCCTCTGGACAAAGGTTGGCCCGAGCCTGATGATGTCCCTGTCCGAGAAAAGATTATAGAGGAACGGCCTGACCGCCTGAAGGGAGTCGGGACCTCCGAGATTCAGCAGGACAACCCCTGTTATATCTTTTTTCCTGTCTGTCAATACCTCAGATGCCTCCACCGTGCGGTTCCATAAACCTTACAGTTGCATAAAACACCGCCCGCGGGAACCTGAAGCCGTTGTCCTTCTCACCCGAAAAACTGTAACACCCACGAGACCACCCCCTAACAGCAGGAGTGTAGAGGGTTCAGGCACAGGAACTGTCTCAAGGGTTACGGTTGCTTTAAGAACATCTGATGAACCGTCCGGGGTAAAACAGCAGTTGCCGTCCTTCCATGACAGTCCATATAAGTCACTTATTTCAACAGTGAATTTCCCGGTATTGTCATAACCGAAATACACTGTTGTGGGAGGATCGAAAACTACGTCAAATGTGTCGGTGCTGCCGCAGTTGCCGTTACAATGGCCGTTGCCAGTTACTGTTACAGTAACAATTCCCCCGTTATCTACCAATCCGACATCTTCAGGCAAGAGAAAATCCACTGATGCAGTAATATTGAAAGTGCTGTCAGTGGTGCTCTGAACAGATATCTCATTAATCTCCGCATAATCAAAGCTCCAGGGAATCCCCACCGCTAATGGAAAAATTCCTTCGGGCGGAGGTAACATATTATAGGATATATTTAAGTCGGCAGTGTTATAACTGATGCTATTCTTGTCCCCGATCCGGAAATCCACTGTTGTCGCCTCCGCAACAGATACAGATAACGTAGCGGTCGCCAGCACCAGAACACTTAATATGACCATCAATCTTTTCATTATTTGCCACCCATAAATTCAGATCGACTTTAGACTGCTCACCTCAGCACGCAGGCGTGCCTCTTTAAGCCCTTTGTTTTAAATCGAGTCCACTCGCGTGTAGCTGATTATAACAGAAAATGAGAAAAAAATACCTTTTTTTGCGATCACCCTCACGGAAACGTCAAAGTCGAAGCGCGTATGGATTAAAGCCTGGAGAGACGGCAAAGCTGTCAGTATTTCAGAGACCGGGGAGACGCAAACTCAGGTATGCCCTTGCAGCCATATCTCCGGGAGATTG